>JBOGEV010000117.1:0-2643 GCA_050742015.1 Acidimicrobiia bacterium | reverse complement strand
CGTCGGATGGGCATTTTTTCTTCACGCGCAAGATGGCGCGGGGGATGAGACTGGAAGAGCGGGTGAGGAGCCTGGTCAAGGGCTACCGGAACCCGCCCGCGTGAGCAGGAGGGGCTCAATGAAGGGTATAGGGGTGATGAGGAGATTACGGGTGCTGCGGGTCCTGATCGGACTCGCGTTCATCGCAACGTTGGTCTTGGCGCCAGCGGTGGGGGCATTGGCCGATTCGATCGACGGTGCCGACTTGCTGGCGCAAGAGACGCCATATCAACCGCCGGATATCCAGGAAGTGGACACTCCGAGTTGGCTGAGGCCTCTCGAGCCTCTGGCCCGCCTCCCACTGTGGGGGCAGGCGGCGGTTCTCTCCGCCGGTGTCGCCGGGCTGTTCCTGGTAATCCCCATGGTCGGGAAATGGATGTGGAAGCTCGGTGAGGGCCGTGGCGACTCAGACCTACCGGGCGACGGCACCGACGCGTGATCGTGGCCAACCCCTCGCCAAGTGTGGTCCGTTCCGAGCCCGAGCCGGTCGAGTTCATGCGTGGGCTCGATCCACATGCCATCGAGATCTCGGTAGTGCTTCCTTGCCTCAACGAGGAAGCCTCGGTGGCTCAATGCGTCGTCTCTATACAGGATGTGCTTGACGTCGTCGGCAAATCGTATGAGGTCATCGTCGTCGACAACGGGTCCTCCGACCACTCGGCGGCGAGGGCCGGAATTGTCGGGGCGCGGGTTGTCCATGAGCCGGTCGCCGGATACGGGAGCGCATGTAGGGCCGGGCTCGATGCGGCCAAGGGCCGTCATCTGGTGCTCGGGGACGCGGACGGGACCTACGACTTCTCGATCGTCCCCCAATTGGTCGCACTCCTCGACGAGGGTGCTGACATGGTGTTGGGCAACCGTCTCCAGGGAAACATGGAACCCGGGGCGATGCCCTGGGCGCATCGTCGAATCGGTACCCCGATTCTGACCGGGTTCGTCAACGTCCTGTTCGGCACCGACATCGGCGACGTGAACTGCGGTATCCGAGCCATCACCCGCTCGGCCTACTCCCGCCTCGAAGTCGAATCGACGGGCATGGAGTTCGCATCAGAGATGGTGGTCAGGGCGACCCAGCGGGATCTGTGCCTTGCCGAGCTGCCGGTGGACTACCGGCGGAGGCGCAGTGGCGAAGCCAAGCTTCGAACCTGGGCCGACGGCTGGCGACATCTCAAGTTGGTCGCTGGGTCCTGGTTGACACGCGGACGACGGACTGTGGCGGCCGCGCCAGTGGTCAACATCGCCAACGCTTCCGACGTAATCATCGAACTCAGGGAGGCGGACGAGCCTGATGCGAATCGCCTTCGTATATGACACGAGCTACCCGGAGACCAAAGGCGGCGTAGAGAGAAGGGTCTGGGAGCTTGCTCGCAGACTCGCCCGGCGTGGCCATGAAGTGCATCTGCTGGTGCCCCACGCCTGGGACGGTCCTCCCACGATCGAGCGAGAGGGTGTCCTGCTTCGGGGCGTCTGCCGTAGTCGCCCCCTGTACACGCCCCGCGGGCGTCGTGCGGTTCGGCCGGCTCTGATCCACGCCCTAGGAGTCCTCAGGCTCCTCCGCAGCGAGCGTTACGACCTGATCGACTGTCAAATCCCGGCCCACCCCGCTGCCCTCGCCACCTGGTCGGTCACCCGATGGCGGCCCGAGACCCGCTTGATGATCACGTGGCATGAGGCTTGGGGCAGGTACTGGGTCGAGGAGATGGGACCGATCGGACATGTCGGGAGGCAAGTCGAGAGATTGGTGGCAAGGCTTCCGGGGCGACACCTGGCGGTATCCCAACACACTGCTGACATCCTTGCCAGGTTGGGCCGACGAGTGGAGGCGGTGATCCCTGCCGGCGTCGACCTGCATCCGATCGAAGTGGGCTCGTACGAACCACGACCGTCCGATGTCTTGTTTGTGGGAAGGCTCGTCCCCACCAAGAACCTCGGGTTGCTGATCGAATCGGTCGCGATGTTGGTGCAGAGAGGCCTGAAACCCCGTGTGCTCATCGTCGGAGATGGACCGAGCCGGGAGACCTGGGAGCAAGAAGTCGTCCTGCGGGGATTGTCAGGAGTCATCGAGTTCGCCGGGACTCTCGAGTCCGGCCACGAGGTGGTCACGACGCTTCAATCGACACGGGTCGTGGCGCTCCCCTCGGTCCGTGAGGGCTTCGGCATGATCGCCTTGGAGGCAGCCGCCCACGGTGTTCCTGTGGTGACCGTCGATCACCCGCGCAATGCCGCACGACACCTGGTGAAGGATGGCGTCACTGGATTATGTGTGCCGCCGACCACGACCGCCTTCGCTGATGCGTTGCAAGCCGTTTTGGAGGACGACGCCCTGGCCGAGAAGTTGGCACGTGGGGCGCTGGAAGGAGCTCGTCGTGCCTCATGGGACGCAACCGCGGATGACACCGAGGCGACGTACCTGGCGAGGGTGGCATGACCAGCGTCGTCCCGGCAGCCACTTCTCAGCGGGTCGAGCCTGCTCGGTACCCCGTGTCTGCGAACCGTTCGCGGGCGCATCCAGGCTGGACCGCCGCCTTCGATCTCCTCTTGCTGGTCGGCGCCCTGGTCATCGTCCACATCGCGGTGTCCGGGCCGATCCCCAGTGGTGGCGAT
>JBOGEV010000116.1:0-4101 GCA_050742015.1 Acidimicrobiia bacterium | reverse complement strand
CCCCAGATCTGCTCGATCGGTGTGGCCCATCGCTGCGCCCAGTGCTCGAGGTAGGGCAGGATCAGGTCACGGTGGAAACGGTCGATCCCGGCCGGCACCGGGGTGTGGGTGGTGAAGACCAGACCGGGCCCGATCCGCTCCACCGCCGAAGCCAGGTCTCCCGACTCGATTACCCGATCGATTAGCTCGAGGGCGATGAATCCGGCATGACCCTCGTTGAGATGGTGAACCGGGAGCTTCCATCCCAGTTCGGCAAGGGCCCGGGCCCCACCCACTCCGAGGACCATCTCCTGATCGAGCCGATGGCGGCGGTCACCTCCGTAGAGGCAGTCGCCGATGCCCCGGTCCTCGTCGGTGTTCGATTCGATGTCGGTGTCGAGCAGGATGAGAGGGATGCGACCAACGTCGATCCTCCACACCCGGGCCGACACCTCGCGCCCGGGCAGGGGGACTTCGATCGAGATACCGGTGTCCCGGGCTCCGACTGCTGCCGGATCGACAGTTCGATAGGTCTCGTGCTGGCCGCCCTCGGCGATCTCCTGGTCGAAATAGCCATACCGGTAGAAGATCCCGACGCCGACCAGGGGAAGACCCTGGTCGCTGGCCGCCTTGAGATGGTCACCGGCCAGGACCCCGAGCCCGCCGGAGTACTGTGGGACCAGGGCGTCGATCCCGAACTCCGGGGAGCAATATGCGATCTCGGGCGCTCCCTCACCCTCCAAGGCCCGGTCGAGGTCGGCTGTTTCCTCGGCGAGCCGCACCATCAGCCCGCCGTCGGCGAGAAGCTCGTCGAGTTGCCCTTGGCTCAACTCGGCCACAATCGACGCCGGGTGCCGTCCCGCTCCCGCCACGGGGAGCGAGTCGAGAAGCTCCCGGCACGACGGGGTCCAGGTCCAGCGATGGTTGGCAGCGAGACGATGCAACGCCTCGCGAAGCCCGTGCGAATCCAAGATCTCTCCCTCCTCCTCACAGCAGATGGCCATCGAAGCCCTCGATGGCCATCCAGTGCCGGCCAGTGTAAGACGTGTCGATCGGCCATGGTCCCGCGGCTGTAGGCTTGGTCCATGAAGGGCGACCAGGGCAGGGGGACTTTGGTCGCCTTTCTCGTTGGCGCCGTTCTCTCCTCCGGGAACCCGATCGCGGTCAAGTTCAGCAACATCGAACTCGACCCGTTCTGGGGGGCCACGCTTCGTTTCACGTTTGCCGCCGGGCTGATGTTGGTGGTGATGGCCTTGCTCCAGCTCTCCTTTCCCCGGGGCCGGGCCCTCCTCGGCGCCGTCCTCTACGGCGTGTTCAACTTCGGGCTCGCTTTCGCCTGCCTCTTCTACGCCCTGGTCGAGTTGGGTGCGGGCTTCCTTCAGGTCCTCCTGGCGGTGATCCCCCTCATCACGCTGCTCCTGGTGGTGGTGCAGCGGCTGGAGCGTCTCCGAGTGGCGGCCGTGGTCGGCGCAGTGCTCGCATTCGTCGGCGTGCTCCTCATGTCCCAGTTGGCCGTGGAGTCGTCGATCTCGGTCACCACGATCCTGGTGGCCATGGCCGCCGCCTTCTGCCTGGCCGAAGGGGCGGTGCTGGTCCGGATCTTCCCCCCCGACCACCCGGTCTCGCTCAATGCCGTGGGGATGACGGTCGGTGCGAGCGTGCTCTTCATCGGCTCGCTCCTGGCCGGTGACGAAATGGTGCTGCCGGTGCTCCGCGAGACCTGGCTCGCTCTCGCCTACATGGTCGTGATCGGATCCGGAGTCGTGTTCATCCTTTGGGTCTATGTGCTCAAGCGGTGGGAGGCGTCGCGGGCGGCGTACAACTTCGTCCTTCTGCCGCCGATCACCCTCTTCTTCTCCAATTTGATCACCGGAGAGGAGGTGGGCTTCGAACTGGTCCTGGGCGCAGTCTTCATCTTGTTCGGGGTATACATCGGCGCCCTTCGCCCGCAACGTCAACTGGCCGATGTCGCGGCATGATCCCTCACGACGGAAAGGTGACACATTGCGGGTAGGAGATTCGATGACCGAGGTGGTGGGCGGCACGCCGCTGGTCCGGCTGCGCAAAGTGGTCCCGGACGACGCCGCCGACGTGTTCGTCAAGCTGGAGTGGTTCAACCCCACCGGGTCGTACAAGGACCGTATGGCGCTGGCCATGATCGAGGAGGCGGAGAAGCGGGGGGACCTTCGGCCCGGCATGACTGTTGTCGAGTACACCGGAGGCAGCACCGGGTCATCACTCGCCTTCGTATGCGCCGCCAAGGGCTACCGCTTTCGTGTGGTGTCCTCCGACGCTTTCGCCGTCGAGAAGCGCAGGACCATGACCGCCCTAGGTGCCGAGTTGACCATCGTCCCCAGCGAGGACGGGAAGATCACTCCCGACCTGGTCCCGAAGATGGTGGAGAAGGCCCGCGAGTACGCCGCCGAGCCGGACACCTACTTCACCGACCAGCTCAACAACGCGGACTCGATAATCGGGTACCGGAAGGTGGGAGAAGAGCTAATCGAACAAATGGACCGGCCCGTCGACGTGTTCTGCGCCGCGGTGGGGACGGCGGGGCTGGTCATGGGAGTTGCCGGGGCCCTGGCCGAGGCGGGTTCCCCGGCCAGAGTCGTCGTATTCGAGCCGGCGTCGACCCCGGTCATCACCGCCGGAGAAGCGGGCACCCATCGCGTGGAGGGGATCGGCATCGGTTTCCTCCCGCCGCTTCTCGATCGGGAGATGTTCCATGAGGCCAGGGCGATCGACGAGGAGGAAGCCCGCGCGATGGCCCGTCGTCTCGCTGCCGAGGAGGGTCTCCTCGCCGGGACTTCGAGCGGTCTCAACGTGACGGGCGCCCTGCAGATCGCGTCCGAGCTCGGCCCCGGGCACACCGTGGTGACGGTGGCGGTGGACACCGGGATCAAATACCTCACCGGGGATCTGTTCGGAGACTGACGAACGTGGCCGGCCAGGCTGTCAATCGGGCCGATTGATCCGGTCGAGGGCTTCCTGATCGATCATGTCCCCGTAATCGGGGTGCCTCTTGAGCCATGCCGCGATGAACGGGCAGAGGGGTACGATCTTGCCCCCCTTGGACTTCACATCGTCGAGTGCCGATTGGGCGAGAACCGAGCCCAGGCCCTCGCGTTCGTGCCCGGGTTGAATCTCGGTGTGGACGAAGAAATAGCGACCGCCGCGGATGTGATAGACGGCCAGGCCGGCGATCTCCCCGTCCAACTCGAGGACATAACGATGGTTCTCCGGGTCGTCGCGGACTGCGGGCTTGTGATTGTGAGTCACGAGGCGATCATGGTCGACGGGGTCGACTTCGGCAAAGGGGGCCTAGATCTCGGCAACAGGCAGCCGGATGGTGAACACCGCCCCACCCTCGGGGCGGTTGCCGGCGGTGATCGTGCCGCCGTGGGCCTCGACCAGGTCACGTGCGATGGACAGGCCGAGTCCTGTCCCCGTGGAGTCTCCCGACTTGACGAAACGCGAGAACACTTGCTCCAGCCGATCGTCCGGGATCCCGGGACCTGTGTCGGCCACCTTGACCACGACTTCTTGTGGTTCACGTTGAGCGGAGACAGCGAGGCTCCCTCCGTCGGGCATCTGGCTGAGGGCATTGGACACCAGGTTGGACAGGACCTGGCGAAGCCGGTAGGGATCAGCGTCCAGCTCCCCGAGCGAGGGGTCGATCGCGACCTCGGTTGATACTGCCTGGGCCTGAAGGGCGGTGGAGAACGAGGCAACGACATCGCTGATGACGGTTTCGAGATCCGTTGGCTCCCGATGCAGCTGGAGACGCCCGGCTTCGGCCAGGGTCAGCACCCGCAGGTCCTCCAGGAGCCGCTCCATCAGCTCGACCTCGTGAATCACGTTCCCCAGGCTCTCCGGGCCGTGAACCCCGTCGACGACGGCCTCGATCTCCCCCCGAATCACCGTCAGGGGGGTTCGCATCTCGTGCCCGAGGTCGGCGAGGAGCCTGCGACGTCGCTCGTCCTCCTCTTCGAGACGAGCCGCCATCCGATTGAACGAGCCGCTCACCGCGGCCAGTGGCCCTGGCTCGGTGATCGAGATTCTGACCCCGGTTTCGCCTTCGCCCAGTCGTCTGGTGGCGTCGATGAGCTGCCCTACCGG
>JBOGEV010000115.1:0-1634 GCA_050742015.1 Acidimicrobiia bacterium | reverse complement strand
CCCATGTCGTGACCACGGTCGAGGAGGCGGAGGCGATCCTGCGCGACTTGTGGTTCGGATGGTTCGAGGGGATCTACAACCAGGACGAGGACCGCATCCGAGAGGTGGTGGGGACCCAGGCGATGCTTGATGCGGCCAAAGAGCAGTTTGGGCTTATGGAATTCTCTGAACCCCCGTCATCCTCCGACATTGGGTACTCGAATTCAGAGGTGCTCAGGAGTGATGAAGGATGTCTTGTCGTTTGGACTGAGACCACGCTCACGGGTTTCAACGAAGCCACCACAACCGACGTTCACGTCATGCGATTTGCGAACGATGCCTGGGTCTTGGTTTCGCTTTGGAGAGAGAGGAACGACCTCTGGGACGCAGACTGCGAAGCACAATTAGAGCCGCTCTCGTAGCGCTCAGCCTCACGGTGACACTCACTGCGAGTGCGGAAGAATTCTCGGCATGTTGGGTCGCCGTGGAACCACATCCCGTGTTTGGTAGCAATACGCAGGTCACCCGATGCCGCATATCCGGCGGTGACGTCGTGGACTATGCCTCCGACTCCTCTGTGCCATCCCGGCTCTACCCCAACGCGGGGACCGATCTCACCGGTGAGTGCTGGTACCTGACCTCGGCGGTGACCAGTTGGGTCTACATCTCCCTCTTCCTCGACGGCGATGCCGTTCTCGGATACGACCCCGACCCGGCGCCGGGTCCCATCGCCCTCGCCACCGAGCGCATCCCTCGCTGCACCTCGGAGCCCAATCCGTGGGTCGACCCTTCGACGGAGGCCTGGGCCTACGTGACTTCCTTCATCCATCCGCCGCCGACACCCGAGGTGAACCCAACGCCTGGCGATGGAGTGACCGGGCTCGAGACGTTCGTCGGCGTGCCGGTGCCCGACATCCACGAGACCCAATTGGCCAGTGCCACCGGGAACACCCTCGACATCTACATCGAGGTGAGCGGGGTCGTGGTCGACTGGGGAGACGAACGAGTCGACAACTTCCCTGCCGACGCGATCGCCCTCTCCGGCTACCCGGACGGGGTGGCCAGCCATATCTACGAGGTGAAGGACGAAGCGGGGTACGACCTCGGGATCTCATACGACTGGACAGCGCGCTGGCGGGTGGCCGGGGGCGACTGGGAGTTCCTCGACGTGCCCGATACCACCACCTCGATCGTCTACCCGGTGGCGGAGATCGTCTCGGTCATCACCGACTAGCTGAGGCTCAAGCTGAACAGCGGGTCGACGATCTGGTAGCCGAGCTCGCCGCCGAACACCGAGTAGAGGACGAACAGGATGAGCGCGCCGCCGGTCAGGGCGATGTCCTTCATGAACTGAGTCATCTCCATCTGGCGGGACATCGGGTCCTGGTCGGTCCAGAAGTGATGGATCAGGAAGGCAGCCGCCAAGGTGAAGAGAGCGATCAGCAACGCACCGAGGTCGACCCAGATCCCGAGGAGGACCATGAGACCGCCGGCCGCGATTTGGGCACCGCTCAGCAACACCAAGGTCCGGGCTCCCTTCAGGCCTCTCGACTCGCCGTAGCCGGCCATTGCGTCGGTGGCGCCGAAATGGCCGCCGAACGCGGATCCGATGAACAGCAAGGAAAAGAGAATGCGCCCACTCAAGGCGACGAGAT
>JBOGEV010000114.1:0-5393 GCA_050742015.1 Acidimicrobiia bacterium | reverse complement strand
GCAGGGCTTCCTCAACGCTTGGAACTCCTTCTGGGGCGACGACCCGCAGAGCACAGCCTCCAAGATCGAAGACAAGCTCGACGGGACGCTCCAGGACATGATCGACGACCTGTGGGCCCAGCACGTCCAGCCGGTCATCGAGTCGCTTGTGGGCTTCACCCCCGGCATAACGATCAACCAGCTTCGCGCCGACGACCACGGCCTGATCGTGACGGCCGACGTGAATGCGACCAATGGTGTGACGATCCCCGGCATTCCTACTCCGTTCGACGTGAGCAACGCCGAGGACTCCGGCGCAAACAGCGACGTCAACGCCCTGTTGGCCAACCGCACGAGTGCCGGTGGTGACAGCCACGTCATCGCGTCGGTGCATCCGAACGTGGCCAACCAGTTCATGTCTGCCCTTAACCAAGCCTTGTCTGGTCAGCTTGGCGGTTCTACGCCGGTGCCGGCGATCATCGAGGACGTCCTCCTCGATCCGTCGGTGCATGGCAGTTACCCCGATGGCAGCTGGACCGTGAGTCTGTCCACAGTCAGCCCGGACGTTGCCCCCTTTACGCAGCCGACTGGCACCGGGGGATCGCCACGGCTCCGGGTCCCGGATATGTTGGTCCGTGTCCGGAATCTGGCCATCAGTAGCGCTCCCTTAGCAACGTTCCAAGGGAGCATGGACGGCATCGATGTCACTACCAAGGTGCATGATCTGCCGGGTGGTGACAGATGGGGGCCGACGCTCGATCCTTCGGGCGCCAGCGTCAACCTCGCCTTCGTGTCGGGCAACACAGATGTAACGGCGTTTGGGCCCGATCCCGCCGACATGCTTCCGTTTACCAAGCTCTCAATCCAACAATACGTGGCGAACATTCTCGTCCCGTTCGTGAGCTTGGCTCCGATCGAGATTGGCACTCTTAGTGTCGATCTGTGCATAACGTGCGGCCGGTATGCCGGCGACGAGCGCTACAGCGAGACATTCAAGGTGACCTGACCGCCGAGAAGGTCTCACAGCGTGGTGCCGGCTCAGGCCGCGGAGCCTGAGCCGGTATTGCGTTGTGGGCCGAGGTTGTCGGACGGGACATCCCGGCCCATACAGTTTTCGGCGCTAGGAAAGACGTGCCTTCTCAGGTCTCGAGTTTGGGTCATCGCGCATGTCTCGCAAGACACGATCCGATAGGTTTTACGTGGTCTGGTGGCCTCCGGCGATTGATGAGCGCCAAGGGTGTGTTCTGATCAGTCGGATCAGGCTGACCGCACGGCAATAGTTGTGGCAATATGAGGAAAGGGGCATCACCGTGATGCGCATGATCAAGATCTTCCTGGCGATAACGTGGTTCGCGGTCGCAGCAGTGGTGGCACTGCCTGCTTCACCCGCAGCAGCCATCCCGCACGGCCCATACGACTTCGACATCACCTCAGGAGACGCCAAAGTATATAATAGCTCTGGTGTCCTACAGGTGACGGTGCCGATCAGTAGCACCAGTGGCACCTCCTGTACCGACAACCACAGCCTCACCTTCGAGGACCCGCCGAGTAGACCGTAACTGCATCCGTTGATAACACCTTCGAGTTACTAGATGTAAACGGTAACGCGAGCGAAGATTATCACGTGAGGTTGACGGTCACTTCTGACAATGGGACCTACAGCGGTGCGTCCCCCTACAGCGCGAGCGGGTCGTTGAACGTCACGGCGGAGCTCAACGCACTCTCGGGTTCCTGTACCCCGAACACCACGACTGCTGACGGGTGCACGATCACCGCGACTGGCACCGGCGGCCTAGTGATCAGCTCAGGGGTCGGGACCGGCGATCCTCACGGCCCACTGAGCGGGACCGATACGTTGACCATCAACGCGGACAACGATCCCCCGGACCTGGCTGTTACCAATGTCGAGCGTGATATGAACCCCTTCACGGGCGGCTGCGGCTCATTCAGTGCTGCCAACAATGGCTCGGCTGAGCTGGTGAACGTCGTGCTGACGAACTTCTCCCTGTAGCACACTGGATCGAGGACTGAATCGAATCCATACCGTGGTTTCGTGTCGTCGGGGGTGCCGGTGCTCTGTAGAGGGCGCTGGCGCCCTCGACACGTCCGGCGCGACACGCGCGCCGAACGTGCTGTAGTCCAGTTGTTCGAATGGCGAGGGGAGTGGTCGCGCACGCCCGGCAAGGTTGGCGCCCCATGATTGACGGTTGAGATGTGGGCGGGGGCCGTACCAGCGGTTGCGAGTGCGGGGCGAGTGCCTGTCGATGGAAAAGCCTAGTCGTTGGGGTGTTTGAGATGCTTCGAGTTGTAGCCCGTGGTGTTGTGGCACTGCTGTTCGGCGCCACGACGTTTGTTCTGCTTCCGACCGTGGCGCCGGTGGCGCAGGCCACAACGGTTCAGGCGGCTGTCGAGGACTTCACGCTGACCACGGTCGACGGGGGTGGCACCCTTCAGCTTCGGGGTTTCGAGCCGCACGAGATGGAGACCCCGACCACGTTGACCGGATCGTTGGATACCGAGACGGGAATCATCACCGACGGGGTGTTCTCGACCCCGACCGTCTCGATCCAGCAGGAGATCACCGATCCGGTCGAGGCGACGGTGTTCATCGACGCAGTGTTCTCGGGAGCGGCACCGGCGACGGGTTCGGTCGACCCGCAGGGCCAGGTTGTCATCGAAGCCCCCATGACCGTAGATCTTCACGTGGAGGTGGGTGACCCACCGTTCCTCGTCAATGATTGCCAGGCCAGTCCGATCGACCTCAGTCTCCAGTCGACAGCGCCGTATGACCCCGAGACTGGCCGGGTCACTCTGGCCGACTCGGACTTCTTGGTGCCTGAGGTCCAGGTGGCTCCGACATGCGGCAGCACGGTCGCGTCGGCCATCAACGAGCAGCTTGCCGGTGGTGGGCATGCGCTCAGCCTCGATGTCGAGGGCGACCTCACGTTGCCGTCCTCGGAGGCGGAACCGTCGACCACGGCGCTGACGGTGGATCCCCAAGGCGTGTCTCGTCTTGCTGACCCGGTGACGCTGACCGCAACCGTAGAGCCGGGCGACGGCGCCGAAGGCGGTCCGGTGCCAACCGGGTTCGTCGAGTTCCGTGACGGCCTTGAGGCGCTAGGGACCGTGCCGTTGAGTGAGGTGAGTGGAGCTGGTGTTGCCGAGTTCAGCACCTCTCCGCTTGGCGCGGGTGAGCACACTCTGACTGCGCGCTATCGCGGTGACAGCGTCTATGCCGGATCGGTGTCGGCGGAGGTGTCGCACACGGTGGCGATCGCCCCGATCGTGAACGTCGCTGGCCTGCCGGAACACATCGAGTACCGGGCTGGCCCGACGGAGTTCGATCTTGCCGTCATCAATCCCGGCGGGGGGGCTCCGGTTAAAAACGCGCGGGTCAACGTCAGCTTCTCACGAGAGGTAGGCGGTGCGAGTTTGACGCCGCCGACGGTGTCGCTGGAAGCACTCGACGTCACCGGGGTGTGGCGGCAGGTTACCTTGTTGCAGGGACCCAACTTCCAGACCCTCGTCGGTTACATCGACCCGGCCACGGGGTTCGAGCTTCCCGCGGGCGGCACACACTCACAGCGGCTTCGGCTGGCCTTTCCCGATGTCGGCGGAACTCCGCACCCGACTGCCTGCAACCGCGACAATCCCACGTGCCCTGGACCGATCCGAGTGACCTTCGAGGTCGTCGCGGTCGACCCCACCAGTGGTGAGGAGGTGGCCTCGCTGGCGACTACCGACGGTGTCGTCACTCTGGTCGAAGCCGAGCGTCGGGCGCCTGTGATGAATCTTGTGGACGGGGGAGCGACGCCCCACACGCTGCGCCAGGGCAACACCACCCATGTAATCGTGCGAGTTGACGGCGGACGCGGTGGCATCGATCCAACCGGATGCGTGTCTGCCTTCCTCGACGGGGTTCCCATCCCGGTGCGGAGCACCGGGACACCGGTCGAAGACGGGTACCTGCCCTGTCTGCCAACCAGGTTCGTCTTCTTCGAAGTGCTGCTCCCACCTGATACAGCCACAGGGCCGCGGCAGCTCACGTTCAAGTACCCGGGTGACGCGCTGTTCACCCCAGCGCAGGTGTCGACCGAGATAACGGTCCTGCCGGGTGTCGGCGCTCCTTACGAGTGCATCCGACCGGGTGGCACGTTCGGTGAGAACCGCTTGGGTGCGGGCCTCGTATCGCAGGCGAACCTTCCGTCAGCAGTGACCGCCGGGAGCGAGATCGATCTGGACCATTTCGATGTGCGCGTGCAGTCAGCTCGGCTGCGCGACGGTGTGCCTACCGAGCCGCTGTTCCAGTTCCCGGAAGGCTTCGTCGTCGACATCGGCATTGGCCCCCTCGACGGCATCGCGTTCGAGTTCGGTCCGACCGGTGGTGGGACGGCCGCCGCGTTGCAACGCACCGGCTCGACGCCGTTGCCGTCAACGCCGTATCCGGCCCCCGAAACCGAGGTCGATCAGATGCTGGAGTTCCACCAGCCCACCGGGTCTGTTGTGGTCAACGGGGCCCCGGGCGAGGTCGTCCCGGTCACGTTCGACTCGCTCGTCGTCGACTACCACCTTCTTGGCCCCACGCCCGTGCCCTTCCGCCTCACCTGCACCCCAGTCGGCGACCCGGTCGTCCTCGGCGAGGTGACCGTTGCCGGCACGACCCTGTCGGTCGAGCCAGCGGGCCCCGTGCCGGCGGGCACCGAGGTCACCCTGACCGCCAACACGTTCCCTGCCGACGCGCCGGGTTTGGTGGTGTTCCGGGACGGGGACCAGGACATCGGCGTGGTGCCGGTGGTCGACGGCCAAGCGACGATGACCACCGATTCCCTGCCGGCGGGCACCCGCAGCCTGACCGCCCGGTTCTTCGGGGGGTTGACGGTGCCGTCGACGGTGTCGGATCCGGTGGCCCTGGAGGTGGTGGCGCCGCAGGTCGACCTGGCGCCGGCGACAGGGTTGCTCGAGGGTCAGCCGATGGACGTGACGGTGTCGAACCTGATCCCGGGGGTGTCCTACGAGCTGGCGACCTGCCGTGGCGACGAGTGCGCTGCCGGGCAGCCGGCGACGGCCACACCCGACGGGACCATCGCCACGACCCTGCCGGCGGTGCAACGGGTCACCTCGACGTCCGGGAGCCACCTGGTCTGCCGTGCGGACTGCGAGGTCGTGCTGACCGGTCCCGGTGCCGCGGAGGGACGAGCGACGTTCGCCATGGCAGAGGGGACCCTGACGGTCACGCCCGACGAGCAGCTCGTCGACGGGCAGGCGGTCCAGGTGACCGGCAGCGAGTTGATGCCCACCTACGAGGGGCCGCTGGTGGCCGGTGTCCTGCCGACGGGTCAGTGGCAGGTGCTGCAGTGCGACCGGCAGATCCTCGACCACCCCCACCTGTTCGGTGTGTGGGCGTTCTGCGCATT
>JBOGEV010000113.1:0-1269 GCA_050742015.1 Acidimicrobiia bacterium | reverse complement strand
AAGGTCGAAGGAGGCACACAGTGAACTCGTCCGAGCGCCCGCAGATCGTCGTCCTCGGCATGATGACCGTCATGCCGTACGGCGGTGTGGTCTGGCAGACGCTCCACTATCTGGCCGGGTTCGAGCGTCTCGGCTTCGAGACGTACTACGTCGAGGCCCATGCCCGGACCCCGGGCCACTTCATGCTCCATATCGGGGACGACGGCTCGAAGGGTGCCGCGGCCTTCATCCAGCGGATCCTGCGCCCGTTCGGCTTCGGTGACCGATGGGCCTTCCACGCCGTTCACTCAGATGGCCGTAGCTACGGCATGAGCGAGACCGACCTGCGGCAGCTCTACCAATCGGCCCAGGTGCTCGTCAACCTCCACGGTGGGACCCTCCCCCAACCGGAGCACGTGGACACGGGACGCGTGGTTTGCGTGGACACGGATCCGGTCCGTCTCGAGATGGAACTCCATCAAGGCCTCCCGGAGGCAGTCCGCTTCTGCGAAGCGCACCGCGCCATCTTCAGCTTCGGTGAGAACTACGGGCGGCCGGACTGCCTGCTCCCTGTCTCCGAGCGGTTCCGTATCCGTCCCACCCGACAGCCGGTCGTGATGGACTTCTGGGGGTCGGACGGAGAGGAGCGCGAGGCCTTCACCACGATCGCCAACTGGTTCCAGCCCTGGCGGCCGATCAAGTACAAGGGCGAGACCTACCGGTGGAGTAAGCACCTCGAGTTCCTGAAGCTGCTCGATCTGCCGAAGAGGACCAAGCAGCCTCTCGAGCTGGCCTTGAGCCGCTGCGGGGACGAGCACCGGAAGCTCCTGGAGGACAACGGGTGGCGGGTGCGGGACGCGCTGGCGGTCTCCGGCGACATCGAGACGACCGGGGATCTCGAGCCCTACCGGCGATACATCACGACTTCACGGGCGGAATTCACGGTCGCCAAGGACCAGAACGTGCGGCTGAGAAGCGGGTGGTTCAGCGACCGGAGCGCGACCTACTTGGCCGCGGGTCGTCCGGTCGTCACCCAGGACACCGGCTTCGGACACGTCCTCCCGACGGGCGATGGGCTCTTCGCCTTCTCGATGAAGGACGAAGCACTGGCTGCGATCGAGGCGATCAATGCCGACTACGACCGGCATAGAAAGGCGGCGAGAGAGATCGCGCGCGAGTACTTCGCGCACGACGTGGTGCTGGCCGGCCTTCTCGACGACCTCAGGATCGAGCGTCCCCGAGGCGGCGCCTCGAAGCCGCGGCGGGCGGTCCTTCCCAGCGATCTGGTGC
>JBOGEV010000112.1:0-30630 GCA_050742015.1 Acidimicrobiia bacterium | reverse complement strand
GAAGACGTCGGCTCGGATCTGGTCCATGGTCCGTCCATCTCCGAGTGTTTTCAGTTGGAGGGCGTAGCGGTTGATCCTTTTCATGATGGCCCGGGTCTGACCTGGGGGGAGATGCCATCCGAACAGGTTGTCGGTCCCGTCGTTGTTGGCTTCCGAAGTCAGTTTTCGTTCTTCCAACCCTTGCTCATACCGTCTCTTGGCACTCTCCGGGTCGACGGAGATGGCGAGTCGTCGGATTCGGGCTGCCAGCTGGCCGGTGGTCTGATCAGGGGCTCGTTCCAACACCTGGTCGACCACCTGGTCACGGATATCTGGTTCGAGATGGAGGGTCTGTCCGGTGATCACCCGGGCCTTGGGCAGATCGATCACACCAGCATGCAGTGCCCGCCACAACTGGGGGTAGTCCGAGACCAGGGTGGTGGCGAAATCGAGTTGGCTTTCGGCGGCCCGACGGGTCCAGACCAAGGCGGCTTCCAATTCCGAGGCGGCCACCTCCCTGATCTCATGCACCGCATAATCAGCAGGCAGAGTCTCGGTTTCAGAGTCGAGAACCGACACCATGTCCGCCAACAACTCCGCCTGAACATGAGCCACCAGCCGGGACCGGGCTTTCAACAGTTCCACCCGATCATGACCAGAAAACCGATCCCGGTCCAGCCCCGCCAGAAGAACCGCCAGCTCCGGGCCCGGGACCATCGAAGCCAGATCAGCCGGGAGAGTCGACGTATCGAACATATGTTCTACCGTACAACCCACCCTAGACAGAAACCACCCCCGCGATTTGATAAAATTCCTGGCCGTCGCACACAGCCGAGACCCCTTCCCTTGTCGATGAATCTCCGGTCCCATTAAAGAAAAGTCGCGGAAATCTCCGATAACCCCAGTATGGGGACGGAGCGCACCACTCTCGGTTCGACTTCACGTCGGCGTGCGGTAGGGGTCGCCATCGGAGCGACACTGGTTCTGGTCGTACTGGTTGTCGGGCTCGCCTTCGCCAACTCGGTGGGGGCCGCCAAAGTGGCCGACAACGCGGCCGACCTGCACTGGACGAATGCAACCCTGGGGACTGCGGCCCTGACCCGGGCGGCGCTGGTGCAAGCAACGACTTTCTCCGAGCTGGCCAGCACCGATCTGGTCACCGAGGACGACTTGATCGCGGCGATGAGCGAGGCGAGGGCCGCGCGCGACCGTCTCGTCGAACTTCGGGAAACCGCGGGTGCGAGCGCCGCGGCTGCCGATCTGACCCATTTTCTAGGCCAGGTCGACGAGGCCATCGCCTCCCTCGACGAAGACGACTTTGCCGGCGCCAAGGACGTGTTGACGACCGACGCGGAACGGGCCTACATCGTCCTGGTCGACACGCTCCAGGACCTGCAGACGGCCATCCAGGCCCAGATCGACGCCAACACGGCAGGCTCGAGACGGACCACCGAATTCATCCAGTTCTTCCTCATGCTGGCGATACCGGGCGCTGCTGTCCTCATCTATCGCTACATCGCACGTCGTCAGGTTCGCGAGTTCCGTCTCAAGGTCGATCTGGAGTTGGAGAAGGAGAGGGAGGTCGGACGGGCCAAGGACGACTTCATCGCCGGTCTCTCCCACGAGCTGCGGACGCCGCTCACGTCGATCTACGGGTTTGCCGAGATCTTGACCGACGGCGGCGCGGAGGACCCGGCGACGGCGACGGAGCTCTCTCAGATCATCGCCACCGAGGCGGCCGAGATGACCCGGATGGTCGACGACCTCCTGGCCGCGGCGAGACTCGAGAGCACCGGAGTCCAGATCGAACTGAGCCCAACCCATGTATCGGATGTGGTCGATTCCGCCTTGCTCCCCTTCGAGCGTGCCGGCATGACGGTGAAGAAGTCCGGGGGTGATGCCGTGGTGGCCACCGACGCGCCCCGTCTGCGTCACGTGCTGATCAACCTCGTCTCCAACGCCGCCCGTCATGGGGGATCCAATGTCGGCATCGAGATCTCGACCGGCGACGGAGTCGTCGACATCGAGGTCTGGGACGACGGCGATGGGGTGCCTGACGATCATCTGGAGAGGCTGTTCGACACCTTCATCCACAACGGCGGCGCGACCCTGATGACCGGCACCTTGGGCCTGGGTCTGGGCGTGGCCTCCCGTCTCACCGCCCTCCTCGGAGGAAAGCTGGTCTATCAGCGGTTCGCCCAGAAGAGCTATTTCATCGTCTCCCTCCCGGTCCTGGTCGGAGCGGTCGAGTCTTACGAAGCCGAAGAGATGGGTGTCGCCGACGTGATCAGGGCCATGTCTGCGTGAGACGTCTCCAGGCGAGCGTCGTGGTGGCCGTTCTCCTGACGCTTGCAGTGGCCTCCTCTGCCACGGTGTCCGCTGATTACAAAGACGAGTTCGAGTCAGGCACCTGGTCGGGCTCCGATGGCTCGCTCCCATGGTCCACATCATGGGCGCGGCAAGGAAATGTCACCCTTGCGTCGGGCTCGAGCTGCAATGCGGGCGCATGCATGAGGATGGGAGCACTGACGACTCTCCTCCAGACGTTGCGGGCTACTCGCGGCGCCGACACCGGCGTGTTCGACGGTGATTTCAACCTGCGCTTCAGGCTGAAGGCGGGGGGCAGCCTGCTGGGCGGCTCGGTGAAGGTCATGGTTCGCGCCGACGGTGGAGGGTGGGATGCGGTCAAGACCTACAGCCTCGGTTCCTCCATCGACGACCATCCGACCATCACCTTGGACGAGAGCTTCCGGTCCGAAACATTCGAGGTGAGATTCGAGTACACAGCTGCGCTGCTCGGCAGCCCCGCTTTCATCGACGACGTCGAGATTCAGGGTGCCATCACCGAGGAGACGACCACAACATCGACGACTACTACTACCACCACCACCGCCCCGCAGACCACGACGACGCCGTCCACCACCAGCACCACCCAGCCCCCTGCCAGCACGACCTCCACCACCCGCCCCCCGGTGACCACCAGCACCACGACCGAGGGGTCGACTGACGGCACCGCCGGACCGGCCACGCCGACGAGCTCGACGACATCGACGACCGTGTCCGCGTCGTCCAGCACCACCACGACGACTCTCGCCGGCGGCTCCGGCGGGGCCGGGTCGACGCGTCCGCCCACATCGACCAGCACGACGACCTCGAACGAGGAGGCAAACGGCACAGAGGGTTCCGGTGTTGGTGGGACCGTGCCCGACACGACAGGGATTCGAGCTTCTGCCCGCGGCCTCCAGGCCGACTTCCAGGGCGATCTCTATGGCGACGTCAGGACCGTCTCCTCCCTCGACGGGGTCGACGTCCAAGTCGACTACAACATGGCGGTCGAGGTCATCGAGTCCTCGTGGGCGTGGATGGTCCTGCTCGGGCTGCTCGTCGCCTACTCGATCATCACCGGTCTCGACCGCCGCCGGAGGCTTGACGCCTAAGCGACGAAATCGTCGAGAATCTTCCCTGCGATGGGTGACGCTCTGATCTGGATCGCCGGGCTGTTGGTATTCCTGGCCCTGCTCCACTTCGTGGCGTCATGGGCGGAGCGGCGCGGGTGGATCATCTACCGGAAGTCGCAGCCCGGCAACCGGGGGAAGGGCGTGGCTTTGTCCAATGCGATGGCCGAGATGGAGGTGCTGCTGAGCCCGGCCGCGGAGCTTCGGATCGAAGAGGAGCGTTCGTCGAGGTGGTTCGCGACCAGACCGGCGTGGTGATCGACGAGGACAACGGCACGGTGCACCTCACAGACGACTAGCCGCGGTTCCAGGCTGGTCGTGGCGCCGCTCCTACCGTGACCCACATGGACCTCGCGCTCGACCTCTTCTTGATCTTCACCCTTCGTCTCATCGATGTTGGGATGGCAACGATTCGGATCGTCCTCCTCGGCCGGGGTCGAAGAGGGACGGCCGCTGCCCTCGGTTTCGTCGAGGCCCTGGTCTGGGTGATCGCCATCTCCCGCGTGCTGGCCGGGTTGGACGATCCGGCACGGATGGTCGCGTTCGCGCTGGGATTCGCCGCCGGCACCTATGCCGGATCGATGGTCGAGGAGTGGCTGGCCCTCGGCCAATCCCTGATCCGGGTCGTGGCGCCGACCCAGACCGAGCCGGTTGCCCCTCTCCTCCGGGAGCAGGGATACGGTGCCACCGTGCTCAACGGTGACGGGCTCTCCGGCGAGGTGCGAGTCACCTTCAGCGTCGTTCCCAGGAAGAAGGTGTGGACCGTGACCCGTCTCATCCACGGTGCGAACCCCGAGGCCTTCGTCACCGTCGAGCAGACCGCGACCGTCAACCTGGCGGAGCGTCATGGGGGCGATGTCCAGAAGTAGGCTCTCGTGAGGGATCCCGGGTTCTTCGAAGGGCTCCGGAAGCGTGTGGTCTCGGCCGCCACAGGCCCATTCCGTCACGCCCCGTACCCACTGGCCCATAGTCTCGACTACCGCGGTGACCCCGGCTTGTTCGGCCCCGGCTCGGTGTCATGGCGTGTCATCGGGGACGCGGCGTCGTTCGTCGGCGGCATACGCGCTCTCATGATCCAGGCGGCGCACCCTGAGGTGGTCGCCGGTGTCGGCGACCACTCGCGGTATCGAGAAGACCCCCTGGGCCGGCTCTCGCGCACTTCCGCATACGTGACCGCGACCACCTTCGGCGCCATGCCAGAGGTGGAGCAGGCGGTGGCCCAGGTGCGTCGCATCCATCGGGTCGTCTCCGGCGTGTCGAGTCGGGGCGTCGAATACGACGCCGACGATCCCGGCTATTCCGCCTGGGTCCACAACGCTCTCACCGACTCCTTCCTGGTCGCCAATCAGACATTTGGCGCCGACCGGCTCAGCGGGGCGGAGGAGGACCGCTTCGTCCTGGAACAGACCCGGGTGGGCGCTCTCCTTGGCTCGGACCCGATGCCGACGACCGCGGCGGACCTGTCGCAATGGATCGGCGGCCACAGCGGTGTGGCAGCCTCCCCGGAAATGGCGGATGCCGTCGACTTCCTGGTCGATCCCCCTCTCGATCCGGGTCTGAAGCTCGGCTACAAAGTCCTGCTCGAAGCGGCGGTGGCCACCCTCCCGATTCGTCTTAGGGACATCCTGGGTGTCACCAAGGCCCCGGGAGCGCTCACCGCGGGCCGGGCCGTCGTCTCCGGCCTTCGCTGGGCGTTGGGCGCATCCCCGTCGTGGCAACTCGCCCTGGTCAGAGTCGGGGCAGAGGTGCCAGAGGGAAGGTTCAAACAGCCCCTGCCGGTAGCGGACTGACTCAGGCGTCCCGGTTCGGCACGGGTTTGGCTCAGCCTTCGACTATGAGGCTGCCGGTCATCGCAGGGTGGATGGTGCAGAAGTAGGTCCAGGTGCCTGGCTCCAGGGACAGCTCGCCTTCCTGGTCAGTCCCCAGACGCACCGGCTCCACGTCGACGGGCGCCCCGTCCAGGGTTTCCATCTGAACCTCGTGGGGAGCACTCGAGTCGTTGATCCAGGTGACTCCCTTGCCGGCCGGAACGGCGACCTCGGCGGGGAATGACAAGCCGGTGATGGTGATGACGATCGAAGAATCGGTCTCGGTGACGGCTTCAGCTTCGGGCGCTTCGGTGGTGGCCACCTCCGCCGGGGTGGTGGCTTGGGTCGTGACGGAGGCCCCGTTGCCACCACAGGCCGCGGTGAGGGCGAGGACGAGCAGGACAGCGAGAACAGTACGTGGCCAGCTTCTCATCGTTGAAACCTACCCAGGACTTTGCTCAGTGAATCACTGAGCCAACTCCTTGTCCGAGGGGGAGGCGAAGCGCGCGATCACCACCTTGTCCCCAAGCCAGGTCTCGAGGTCGGCGGCGTGCCTTTCGATCTCCGCTGCGCCCTCGGTCCCCACGTCCTCCAGGAGCTGCCATCGGATCTCACCTGTGCGACGTTGACCCCAGCCACCGACGATCCTCCCGTCGACCCAGATAGTTTGGCCGGCGTTCCCGTTGGTATCGAACAGTCTCGGGGCGTGCGGTCCCAGATACCAATCCCGCTCCTTCCAGCCCATCGTCGTCGGGTCCAGTGAGGGGAGGAGGGCGACCCACGGCTCGACGGTGTCACCCGGTCCCGGATCGTCGGGGAGCACATACCCGATGCCCTCTTCCAGGCTGACTTCCACGGCTCCGATGGCGGCGAGGGCCGCCCGGACCTGAGTGACCGGCCACCCGGTCCACCATTTCATGTCCAGCTCGGTGCCGGGACCGAAGGTGGCCAGCCATCGGGCAAGCAGGGTCGCCTGAGCTTCCGGCTTCGACATCTCGGGCATGGGTCCGCCCAGCCAGTCGTCCATCGGCGCCCATCGATAGAGACTGCTCACCCACGAGCCCTTGGGTCGCCCCCTGAGGATCCGCCCTTCGGTGGCGAGGAGAAAGAGGATGCGGGTCGACATCCCCACCGTGGTGAGAACCGAACCGTCCTTCTTGTAGAAGGTGATCTTCTCGCCCAGCTCGGGCACGTCCTCGGTCAGATCGGTGGCCACGGCCTCTCCTCGCCTGCGCAAGGCGTCGAGGGTCCGCTCCGTCATCTCGCTCACCCACGAGGGGCCGTCCTCGGCGATGCCCGCGCTCTCCACCATCCTCTCGAGCCGCCGTCGCTCAGGGCCCATCAGGGCCACTGTCGACGAGTAGTGGAGCATCGGTGCCAACTTCTCAGGGACCACGAACATCGTGCGTCTCATGGCGAGGATCCTCACCAGCGATTTCTTCTCGTAGAGGGCCGCCTCGAGATCTTCCTGCTTGAAGGCGGAGACCCGCGCCCGGGCGGAGAGGTAGACGGTCGCCGGGTCGGACGAGTGGAGGCCGGTCATCGCATCGGCCGCCTCGACTACGTCGGAAGCCGGAACGGCAAGTCGATGCCTGACCCCGAGACGGGCCCGTCGTTCCTCGTTGAAAATGGCGTGCACGAGACCACAACCTATGTCGATACCTCGACCGGCTCAACTCGAGAGGATCACTACGGCGAAGACCAGGATCAAGCCATTCCCGAGCACGGAGACCAGCGTCCTCGCCCCGGCCGGGAGCCGCTTCCCGGCCAAGGCACCGGCCGCCGCCAGGACCGTTTGCCAGGACAGACTGGCTAGAAAGGCCCCGATCACGAAGAGCGCGCCATCGCCAGCGTTCATCCCCTCGGCGATCCCGAGCCCGATGACGACCGCTGCGAAGTAGACGACTGTGGTCGGGTTGACGAGGGTGAGACCGAGGATCCGGGCGTAGGTTCGGCTCAGGTCTCCTGTCGACGGGTTGTTCGGCGCGGGCTCGATTTGCCGCCGGACGCGGGCCAAGCCGGCCAGGGCGATCACGGCCAGAACCAGGGCGCTGACTATCCGCAGAGGGGATCCGATCGATTCCACCGCCGACGCCAGGACCGATCCCCCGAACACAGCCAACACGGCGTACAGGAAGTCTGCGGTCGCCGCGCCGGCCCCCGCGAAGAATGCCGGTTGTAGGCCGCGCCGGATGCCGATCTCGAAGATCAGGATGGCAATCGCCCCTACCGGGATGGCGATTCCGAACCCGGCCACGACGCCGGTGATGAAGGCATCCATGGCCTGTCAAATCTAGGAAGTCCCGGGCCAGCGACCGGTTACCGTCCCGGCGAATGTGGGGAGATCGCGACGTCAGAAGAGTGGTGCTGGCCCGCTTCGTCTCCCGTATCGGGGGAGAAGCAGCGTTCTTCGTCGGTATCTGGGGGAAGGCTGCCTTCGAATTGGATGCTTCGGCCGCGGGCGTCGCTGCTGTGATGGCGGCCCTCGGTGTGGCTTCGCTGATCGGCTCGGCGGTCGCCGGCGTGCTCGTCGACCGGTTTGGCCCGCGGCGGGTCGTCATGGTGGGCGAGCTCATCTTCATCCCCGTGGCGATCGGGATGGTCTTCGCCGAAAGCCTGCCCACATTGGTAGGGGCAACCTTCGTCCTGGGGCTGGCGGGCATGCCGGTCTATACGGCAATCTCCTCATTCGGCCCATTCCTCACCGACAACCCGGAACGGCTGGCCAAGGTCAACTCTCTCATCGAGGGGGCGTCGTGGGCGGCCTTCGTGGTGGGCCCGGCACTGGGCGCCGTCATCGCCGGCTCCGTTGGCCTCGACGGGATCTTTGTCCTCGACGCGGCGAGCTCCGGCGTCGCAGCATTCCTGATCTTCCCGGTTTCGGCTCGGAAGCTGGCCAAGGAAAAGGAGCAGCACGAGGGACTCAACGAACTGCGGGAGGGCTTTGCCTATGCCTACTCCAATCACAGACTCCGCTTCTACATCTGGCTGGGGTCGTCGGTGTGGGTTCTCTTCGGCACCTTCAGCGCCCTGGAGCCGCTCTTCTATCGGGACATCCTCGAGGTCGAGCCGGAAACCCTCGGCTGGGTCAACTCGATCTTCGGGCTGGGTCTGGTGGCCGGGACCATCGTGGCCTCCCGGCTTCCGCAGCGATTCAGGACGGCCCGGTTCCTGGTCCTCATCGTTGCCCTCAACTCGGTCGGGGTGCTCGCCTACGTGGGCACCGACCAGCTTCGGGTAGTCGTGATCGCGGGAATCTTCTGGGGATTTCTCATCGGAGTGATGGCACCGCTGCTCAGGACTCTGATCCAGCTCAACACGATCGACGAGATGATGGGGCGGATCACCGGCGTGACCCAGGTCCACTCCGAGGTGGGGCATCTCCTGCCCTTGGCCATTGCCCCTGCCCTGTCCGGCCTTTTCGGTGTGCAGTCGACTCTGATCTACGCGGGCATAGCCCTGGCCGTGTTCGCCCTCCTCTTCGTCCCGACCGCCAACCGCCTCGACCGAACCCGGGCTGTCGGGGTCCCGCCCACCGGCCTTCCTGACCCCAACGACGAGCCTCGGTCAGTCGGGCACTGAGGCGAATCCATCTGCTCCCGATGAAGCCCAGCGGGGGCGCTCGTTAGAGTCCGGCCGCCATGAATCGACGACTAGCCCGTTCCGGGATCTCGATCGTGGCTGTGATCGCGGCTTTCGTCGTCCTGTGGGAGGGGTACAAGCTGGTGTGGTCCGCCCTGGGTTGGGAGATACCGGTCAGCCCCGACAATCGGACGATGCCTCACACCTGGGATATCCTGCTCACGCTCTTCCGACCGGCCCAACGGAACGGGCCGCCGCTCATCCTGGTCGAAGGTCTGGCCGCGCTGATGACCTTGCGTGAGGCGTTTGTTGGTTTCGTGGTCGGTGGCGCCATCGGTTTCGGCCTGGGAGTCCTCTTCGTCCGCTCCCGGACCTCCGAGCGGGCTTTCATGCCTTACGTGGTGGCCTCGCAGACGGTGCCGATCCTGGCCATCGCCCCGATGGTGGTGGTATGGGGCGGGAGGCTCGACATCCCCCAATGGCTGACCATCTCGATCATCGCCGCCTATCTCACCTTCTTCCCGGTCGTGATCAACACCTTGCGCGGGCTGAGGTCGCCACAACCGACGGCGATGGAGTTGATGCGGAGCTACGCCAGCTCGCCCCGGGAGACCTTGTGGAAGCTCCAGGTTCCGGCGGCGATGCCGTACATCTTCACCGCACTGAAGGTATCGGCCGCTGCCAGCGTGATCGGGGCCATCGTCGGAGAGCTCCCCGCCGGGTTTCGTGGTGGGTTGGGCCGG
Source organism: Acidimicrobiia bacterium (assembly GCA_050742015.1). Classification (GTDB taxonomy): domain Bacteria; phylum Actinomycetota; class Acidimicrobiia; order Spongiisociales; family ZC4RG35; genus JARDZU01. The sequence goes on along the minus strand of JBOGEV010000112.1, from coordinate 21,063 downwards.
GATCTCCTCCAGTTCTCCCAGCAGTTCACCGCCGCCCCTGAAAAGTTGTTCGCCGCGGTCCTGATCGCCGGGCTGGCGGGGATGCTCTTCGTGGGTCTCGTGACCTTCGCCGAGCACCGCTGGGTGGCGGCGAGCAGGAGACAGGGCAGCGAGATCACCCGGGCCGCGGCGTGACGAATTCCGTGGTCGACGCAAGAGGCGTGGGAAAGACTTTCGGTTCCGGCGCCGAGCAGACCGAGGCCCTGCGCGGCATCGACCTCCAGATCAGCGCGGGTGACTTCGTTTCGCTCATCGGGCCCTCAGGTTGCGGCAAGTCCACGTTGCTCAGGCTGATCGGCGACCTGGTCGCTCCCACTGCAGGCTCCCTCGCCATCAACGGGAAGGCACCGGGACAGGCCCGCCTCGACCGGGACTACGGGATCGTCTTCCAAGACGCCACACTCCTCGACTGGCGCACCGTGCAGAAGAACGTCGAGCTTCCGCTCGAGATCATGGACTTCCCCGACGAGGACCGTCCCAATCGCGCCACCGAGATGTTGAGCCTGGTCCAGCTGGCGGCGTTCGCCGATCACTATCCGTGGCAGCTTTCCGGCGGGATGCAGCAGAGAGTGGCCATTGCTCGGGCGCTGGCGTTCCGACCATCTCTCCTCCTCATGGACGAGCCGTTCGGGGCGTTGGACGAGATGACGAGGGAGCTGATGCAACAGGAGGTCCTCCGCCTCTGGGAGGAGACCGACATCAGCGTGGTGTTTGTGACTCATTCCATCCCCGAGGCCGTCTTCCTCTCGACCAGGGTCGTGGTGATGTCGCCCCGGCCGGGGCGGATCAGCGAAGAGATCCCGATCGACCTACCCAGGCAACGCACCCAGGACACCCGTGAAGATGCGAGGTACTACCAGCTGATCACCGAGGTGAGGGAGGCCCTGCGACGGGGAGAACGAGGAGCAGGTCATGAGCGAGCGTGACAGCCACATCAGTGAAACCTCGCTGACCGACGTCTACGCCGCCTTCGAGGGAGTTGTGCCGGCTGTGGCCGGAAGGTCCTCGCCGAGGAAGCTCCTGGCCCGATACTTCCCGGCTCTGATCGCCTTTCTGGCTGTGATCGCGCTCTGGGAAGGTCTCACCCGTCTCTTGGGCGTCGAGACGTTTGTATTGCCCAAGCCAAGTGAGGTCATGGCCAGCTTCGTCGAGACCGCGGCCGTCATCTGGAGTGCCGGCTTTCGCACCTTGATCGAGGCCGTCGGGGGATTCGCCATCGGGGTGACTCTGGCCGTCCTCACCTCTTTGGCCGCTGCCCGCTGGGTCGGATTCCGTGAGGGCGTGCTCCCGTTGGCGATTGCTGCAAATGCCATGCCCATCGTCGCCCTCGCCCCGATCTTCAACAACTGGTTCAGCAGCACGAGCCCGCTGTCCAAGATGGCGGTGGTGGCGGTGGTGGTCTACTTCCCGGTGATGATCAACACGACGCGCGGGCTGCTCGAAGTCGACCCGGCCGAGCTCGAGCTCATGCGCTCCATGGCAGCCACTCCAAGGGAGGTGACGAGGAGGATTCGCATACCCCATGCCCTTCCCTTCTTCTTCGCCTCGCTCAAGGTGGCCAGCGCCCTGTCCCTGATCGCCGCCATCGTGGCCGAGTACTTCGGAGGGCCCCAGGATGTGCTGGGCCAATACATCATCAACCGGGCCAACCTGTTCCAGTTCCCTGACGCCTGGGCCGCCATCCTGGTCGCCTCGATTCTCGGTGTTGTCTTCTACCTGCTCATCTTGGGCGCCGAGCGTTGGCTCATGCCCTGGCACGTGTCGCTTCGGACCGGCGAGTAAGCCGCGGATTCGAGAGGCAGGGCAGAGAGCTTGGGGATATCGTGAGCCCCACTCTGGACCTAGGAGGCTCGAGATGAGGGTGAGCAGATGGCGCCGTCACATGCTGTGGTTGGCCGCCCTTGCCATGGTGGTCGCCGCCTGTGGCGACGACGGGGGCACGGGGGCGGGGACCGGCGGAACCGATGCGGGTGAAGATTGCACCGAGCCCGACGACGTGCGGCTTCAACTGCAATGGTTCGCCCAGTCTCAATTCGCCGGCTATTACGTGGCGCTCGACAACGGCTTCTATGAAGAGGCGTGTCTGAACGTGGAGATACTCGAGGGCGGTGTCGACATCGTCCCCCAGCAGGTGCTGGCCACCGGTGGGGCCGAGTTCGGCCTGGCCTGGGTTCCCAAGGCCCTGGTCTCCCGGGAAGGGGGCGCCGACATCATCAACATCGCCCAGGTCTTCGAGCGCTCGGGGACACTGGAGGTCTCCTGGGCCGACTCGGGGATCGAGAGCCCCGAGGACTGGGCGGGGAAGAGCGTCGGGAACTGGGGATTCGGCAACGAGTTCGAGCTGACCGCGGCCATTGCTGCCTTCGATGTGCCGGACGTGGAGCTGGTGGCCCAGGACTTCACGATGAATGCCCTGCTCAACGATGAGATCGACGCAGCCGAAGCCATGATCTACAACGAGTACGCCCAGGTCCTGGAGGCGGTCAACCCGGACACCGGCGAGCTGTATCAGCCGGAGGACCTCAACGTCATCGACTTCAACGAGGTGGGCACCGCCATGCTCCAGGACGCGGTCTGGGTCAATTCCGACTGGATCGCGGAAGAGGGCAACGCGGACGTGGCCACCCGCTTCCTCGCCGCCTCGTTCCGTGGTTGGATCCACTGCCTCGACGACTTCGACGGATGTGTCGAGGTCGTGCTCAACAATGGGTCGACACTTGGACAGAGTCATCAAGAGTGGCAGCTCAACGAGATCCTGGCCCTCATCTTCCCGGCCACCAACGGCATCGGCGTGATGAACGAGGAGTTGTGGGACCAAACCGTCGCCATTGCCACCGAACAGATCGCCGAGCTCCAGGGTGTGGAGATTCCCGACGACGTGTACCGCACCGACCTGGCCCAGGCCGCGATCGAGACACTCGGGGACGCCGACGTCAGCGGCGAGGGCTACGAACGGCGTGAGATCGAGCTGCAGGAGGGAGGCAGCTAGGCGCCCGCGCTAAGTTTGGGTCAAAGGAGGGTTTCGATGCCGAACATCGTCAGGGCTGCCATCGTCCAGACCGAGTGGACTGGCGACAAGGAAACGATGATCAAGAAGAACGCCGACTACGCCCGTGAGGCGTCGAAGCAAGGCGCTCAGGTCATGTGCTTCCAGGAGCTGTTCTACGGCCCCTATTTCTGCCAGGTCCAAGAGAACGAGCACTTCGAGTACGCCGAGCCGATCCCCGACGGTCCCACCACCCAGCTGATGCAAGATCTGGCGAAGGAGACCGGGATGGTCCTGGTGGTGCCCATCTTCGAGATGGAGCAGGAGGGGTTCTACTACAACACCGCCGCCGTGATCGACGCCGACGGCACCTATCTCGGCAAGTACCGCAAGAACCACATTCCCCATGTCAAAGGGTTCTGGGAGAAGTTCTACTTCCGCCCCGGCAACATGGGCTACCCGGTGTTCGACACCGCGGTGGGCAAGGTCGGGGTCTACATCTGTTACGACCGGCACTTCCCAGAAGGCTGGCGGGCGCTGGGCCTCAATGGGGCCAAGATCGTGTTCAACCCGTCGGCCACCAGTCGGGGACTGTCGATGTACCTGTGGAACCTGGAGCAGCCGGCGTCTGCAGTCGCCAACGAGTACTTCATCGGTGCCATCAACCGGGTCGGGACCGAGCCCTACGGGGACAACGACTTCTACGGGTCGTCTTACTTCGTAGATCCTCGGGGCCAGATCATCGACGGCTCCGCCTCGGACACCGAGGAGGAGCTGGTGATCAGGGACCTGGACCTGGACCTGATCGAAGAGGTCCGTCAACAGTGGGCGTTCTACCGGGACCGGCGCCCCGATGCGTATGGCGACCTGGTAGCACCCTAGTGGCCCGTCCCGCAAACAATTGTGGCCTGTCTCCGGCCCTCGCCGCCCCTGGCTGCGTCGAAGTGCTCGCCGCAGCTCCCCGGCTGCGACTGCGCGCTTCTCCTTGCCAGTTGACGCCGATGACTCGGAGACACGCGCACACTATTTACGCGACGGACCACTAGAGGAGGGGCGATGGGACGGACCGTGATCAAGGGTGGGACGGTCGTCACCGCCACCGAGCAGAGCCTGGCCGATGTCCTGGTCGAAGGGGAGAAGGTAGCGGCGCTGGCCACCCCGGGCGAGCACGGGTGGGAGGCGGGAGCCGACAAGGTGATCGACGCCACCGGTCGCTACGTCATGCCGGGCGGGATCGATGTCCACACCCATATGGAGCTGCCCTTCGGGGGCACCTTCGCCGCCGACACCTTCGAGACCGGAACCAAAGCCGCCGCTTGGGGCGGGACCACGACCATCATCGACTTCGCGGTCCAGACCAAGGGGCAGAACCTGATGGACGGGTTCGAGGCCTGGATGGCCAAGGCCGACGGCAACTGCGCCATCGACTATGGGTTCCATCTCATCGTTGGCGACGTGACCGACCAGTCACTCAAGGAGATGGACAACGCCCTCGACGAAGGAGTCACCTCCTTCAAGATGTTCATGGCGTATCCCGGCGTCTTCTACTCGACCGACGGCGAGATCTTCCGCGCCATGCAGAAGGCGGCTGAGAACGGCTCCACGATCATGATGCATGCCGAAAACGGCATCGCCATCGACGTCCTGGTCGCACAGGCGCTGGCCCGGGGTGAGACCGACCCCATCCATCACGGCCTCACCCGACCCCCCATCCTGGAAGGCGAGGCCACCCACCGGGCGATCAAGCTGGCCGAGTTGGCAGGGTGCCCGGTCTACATCGTTCACATGTCGGCTGCCGAGGCCCTGCTCGAGCTGACCATGGCTCGGGACGACGGCCAGAACGCCTTCGGCGAGACCTGCCCGCAGTATCTGTTCCTTTCCCTGGACGACCTGGGCAACGGGTTCGAAGGTGCGAAGTTCGTCTGCTCCCCTCCGATGCGGGACCGAGCGGAGGACCATCAGGAGGCGTTGTGGCAGGGTCTGGCCACCAACGACCTTCAGGTGGTCTCGACCGATCATTGCCCGTTCTGTTGGGGCGATCACCCGCAGTTCGGCACCCAGAAGCAGTTGGGCCGGGATTCGTTCGCCCAGATTCCCAACGGCCTCCCCGGCGTCGAGCACCGGATGGAGCTGATCTACCACGGCGGGGTACACGAAGGTCGTCTCGGTCTCAACCGCTTCGTGGAGGTGACCTCGACCACTCCCGCCCGAATGTTCGGGCTATATCCGCAGAAGGGGACCATCGCGGTCGGGTCCGATGCCGACATCGTGGTGTTCAACCCCGAGACCAGCCACGTCCTCTCCGCCGAGACCCATCACATGTGGGTCGATTACTCCTGTTACGAAGGGCTGGAGTTGACCGGGAAGGTGGAGACCGTCCTCAGCCGGGGCCGGACCATCATCGAGGACGACGCCTATCACGGATCTGCCGGTGACGGCAGCTACCTGCGTCGAGGCCTGAATCAATATCTGATCTAGGGCTTCGCGTCGCCTCTTCTACCTTCTGTGCGGGTTCGCGCGGCAGGATGCGCGGTAAACCCGCACAGAAAGATGTCCCACCACGTTCTGTGCGGGTTCGCGCGGGGCGTTCTCAACCGTTGGATGCGCGGTAAACCCGCACAGAAAGGTTGTCGGGGACGCTAAGCGTCTGACCCCGTGGCCAGGCTGGGGGCTGCAGCGGGAGTCAAGACGGCCAGCCGGGCGAACACGGCCATCGTCATGTTGATGGCGGCATGGACCGCGACCGGGACCCAGATCGAGCCGGTCTCGATCCGGAGCCAGACCAGACCGGCACCGACGGCGGTGGTGCCGATGACGGTGAGCACCACGTGGGCGATCCCGGCCAAGCTGCGCCGATCGACCGCCCGAGCCTGGTCGAGGCCGGGACCGATGTGCCACATCCCGAAGAGCACGGCCCCACCCCACAAGGCGACGGGCTCGGGGTAGAGGGCGATCAAGGCGGCGTGGAGGACGCCGCGGAACACTGCTTCCTCGATGAGGGCGGTCATGATCGGGATCCTGAACAGGATCTGGGCTGTGGCCTTCCTCGTCGACATCGCCCCCATCCTGGGATCGGCCAGATGGCCGCGCAGCTCAGGTCTGACCAGCATGACCAGGCCAACCGAGGCCATCGTGAGCACCGTCCCCGACCCCCAGGCGGCTAGCAGACCGCCGTCCGGATTGGCCAGGCCAACCGTGTCGGGCCCGAACCAGGCAGCGGCCACGATCACGAGGCCGGCGCCGACCGAGCTGGTGACCAGGGGCGCCCACGTGAGCCGGAATCGATCGGGCAGCATCAGATAGACCAGGGTCTGGAACCCCACCACGTAGATGACGAGTGGGATGGCGGATGTGATGAGGGTCATGGTTTGTGGACGGCAGGTCGGAGAGGGCACACCGGCATGCCGGTCAGGTGAACCATGCCACCGTATCGGTTTACCAGGGCTAAAAGTAGAGGGGTGATGGGCCGTTTTAGCCGAAGGTGTTGCATTCCCCGGGAGAGCCGGTGGTGAAGCCCTGGTTGAGCCACTGATAGCGCTGCTCGGCGCTGCCATGGGTCCATGACTCGGGGTGAACCTGACCTGTGGTCTGCTGCTGGATGGCGTCGTCACCGACCGCCGCCGCCGCGTTCAGCGCCTCCTCGAGGTCGCCCGTCTCCAGGAGGGCGGCCGAGGACCCTTCGGCTCGGAGGGTGGAGAGCCAGACGCCGGCAAAACAGTCCGCCTGGAGCTCGAGGGCGATGCTGGCCTCGTTGGTGCCCGCCGCCTGCACCTGATCCGTGATCTCGAGCTGGTGTTGGACATGGTGGCCGACCTCATGGGCCAGGATGTAGGCCTGTGCCGTGTCACCGGCCGCTCCGAATTGCTGCTGGAGCTGGGCGAGGAAGTCCAGGTCCATGTACACCAACTCGTCGACGGGGCAGTAGTGCGGACCTGACTGGGACTGGGCTCCGCCGCAGTGGGAGCTGGTGAAACCGTTGAACAAGACGAGATTGGTTGGCCGGTATTGCATGTCGGACTGCTCGAACACGCTGACCCACATCGCCTGGCTGTCCTTGAGCACCCCCTGGAGGTAGGCGGCCAGATCGGTCTCGGCGTCGGTGGCGGGGCCGATAGTGCCCTCGGTCTGCACCTCGGTCTGGACCTCACCGGCCGGGGCCAGGACACTGGTCAGGTCGCCGAGCTCACCGCCCCCGCAGAAGGCGATCAGGAGAAATACGACGAGGCCGATGGCGCCGCCGCCCATCCCGATCGTCCCCATTCCCGGCCGTCCGCCACCTGCACCGCGGCGGTCGATGACCTCACCGGGACCGGTGGGTTGGCGTCTCCATCTGACCATTGCCGCGGAACCATAACCCGGATCAGCGAGTCCCAGAGAGGGCGATGGGTAGCCCAACACGTGACCGGGTGTAGATTCGAACCATGAAACAGATCCAGCATTGGATTGATGGGGGGGTCGGCGCCGGCTCGTCCGACAGAACCGGTCCGGTGTTCAACCCGGCGACCGGAGAGCAGACCGGGGAGGTCGCTCTCGCATCGGCGGCCGATGTAGACACCGCGGTCCGGGCGGCACGCAACGCCTTCGAGACGTGGCGTTTCTCGTCCTTGACCCAGCGGCAGAACATCATGTTCGCCTTCCGGGAATTGGTCGCCGCCCGGAAGCTGGACTTCGCAAGGCTCCTCACCGCCGAGCACGGGAAGACGATCGATGACGCCTCGGGTGAGGTGCAACGCGGCCTCGAGGTGATCGAGTTCGCCTGCAACATCGCCCACCTGCTCAAAGGAGACTTCTCCGAGCAGGTGTCGACCGGCGTCGACACCTACACCATCCGCCAGCCACTCGGGGTGGTGGCGGGGATCACCCCGTTCAACTTCCCGGCCATGGTCCCGATGTGGATGTACCCCATCGCCATCGCCTGCGGCAACACCTTCGTCCTCAAGCCATCGGAGAAGGACCCCTCATCGTCGCTGCTTGCGGCCGAACTGCTGGCCGAGGCCGGGCTGCCCGACGGCGTCTTCAACGTGGTCCATGGGGACAAGGAGGCGGTGGACGCCCTCCTCACCCACCCGTTGGTGGCCGCCATCTCATTCGTCGGCTCGACTCCGATCGCCCGTTACATCTACGAGACGGGCACCCGCAACGGGAAGAGGGTCCAGGCCCTGGGTGGGGCCAAGAACCACATGATCGTCCTCCCCGACGCCGACATGGACCTGGCGGCCGATGCTGCGGTCTCGGCCGGCTACGGGTCGGCCGGGGAGCGCTGCATGGCCATCTCGGCGGTGGTGGCGGTGGGCGAAGCAGGTGACCCTCTCATCGAAGGGGTCCGCACCCGGATCGAGAAGCTCAAAGTAGGCCCCGGTGACGAGACCGGGGTGGAGATGGGCCCGCTGGTCACGCGGCAGCACCTGGACAAGGTACGGGGCTATGTCGACGCCGGCGAGGCGGCCGGCGCCCTCCTGGTCGCCGACGGCCGGGATCTGATCGTCGACGGTCACGAAGACGGTTTCTTCCTCGGGCCCACGCTGTTCGACAACGTGACCACCGACATGTCGATCTACTCCGACGAGATCTTCGGCCCGGTGCTCTCCACCGTCCGGATGGAGCACTATGAGGAGGCGATCAGGCTGATCAACGAGAACCCGTACGGGAACGGGACCGCGGTCTTCACCAACGATGGGGGCGCCGCCCGCAAGTTCCAGGCCGAGGTCGAAGTGGGCATGGTGGGAATCAATCTCCCGATCCCGGTCCCACTCTCCTTCTACAGCTTCGGGGGCTGGAAAGACTCCATCTTCGGCAGCCACGCCATCTATGGCCCCGAGGGCGTGCACTTCTACTCCAGGCAGAAGGTCGTGATCTCACGTTGGGCCGACCCCATCCATCGCGGCGTCGATCTCGGTTTCCCCACGCACGGGTGACGCCCCGACCCGGTCTCATCCCGGGGAACCCAACGAACGGCCGATCGCGTTGTAACGGCATGTCATCACCCGCGTCACGCCGTGCTGCGGGCCTTCTCCTCGTCTGCGCCCTGCTCTTGGCAGCTTGTGGCCAGGGTCCGGCGGTGGCAACGGCCACCACGATGACACCGACCACCACCACCACAGTCGCCACCACCACGACAACTACGGCCCCGGAGCCGGTGCCGGCCGAAGTCACGTCGTTGGCCCTCCTCCCCGATGAAACCATTCTTCAAGATGGAACCTGGGCTGCCATCGTTTTCCGTCAGTCGGTGGACTGCATCCCGGAGGAAACCGATCTGGTCGCCGGAGATCCGGTGGAATGTGAGACGTCGATCTTGTTCGAAGGAGAGACACCTGGGGTGCTGGTCGGGGACGAGGTGCCGGTGTGGCTGCTGCGGTGGCCGGTCGTCTCCTACGCACTGAACAACGGGCTCACCACTCTGGGCGAGATTCGGCGACTGCCCACCCTGATCGAGACCACTGCAGCCAGCTACACCGAGGAGGACGGTGCGATCAGTCTGACCGGATCGATTCCTGATATGTCGCCCTATCGGGTCGATGCGGCCGAAGGGGCAAACGAATTCGATGTCCCGTTCGAGGCCGGTGATGAGCCGGCCCTTTCCGAGCTAACCGGGGCTTGGGACACCGGGGGTCACCGGGTTCGGGTCGACGAAGGTGGGTCATACGAGGTCTTCGAGGTCGCGGCCGACGGCGGGGAGGAGGAAACCGGTCTGGTCGGTTTCATCGCCCTCCAGGATGGGCTCCTGATCTTTCCCTCTGCCGCCGGCCCACCCTGCTCCGGCGAGACCGGGGTCTACTTCGGATACATGATCGGAACCCTGCTGCGAATTGGTCCCGTAGACGAGCCATGCGGGTTCCGCTCTGAGGCGTTCGGCAGCAAGTGGTCCCTATCGTCGGCCGGGTGAGGTTTCGTCCCGCGGTATTCGTGTTCTTGCTCATGTCGATCGGTTGCTCCGGTGACACCGCCGTGACATCCGATCAGGAAGTGTTGGAGCTCTCCGATCTGTCCGGCGTGTGGGCCAACGACACTGTGGTGCTTCGGATCAACGACGCAGGAGACTTCCTGGTCCAGCCGGCTGACGCGGCCGGTGAGGTGGTGATGAGGGGCTTCATCGCCAGGGACGACCGCAGATTCATCTTCGTGACCGGCGTGGGAGGGGAGTGTCCCGGCACCCGTGGCGCCTACACGGCCACTGTCGACCCCGACGCCCTGGCGCTCACCCTGGATGATGACCCATGTGATCTCAGGGCAGGGTGGTTCGGGAAACCTCTCTCAGCGGTCACCGAGTAGTCGGGCCGGCCACCAGGTCCCGGATCAGCAGGTCGTCGTTGGTTTCCCGTCTCACCACCAATCGGGCGTCGCCGTCTCTGACGAAGACCACCGCAGGACGTCGCACCATGTTGTAGTTCGAGCCCATCGAGTGACCGTAGGCGCCGGTCACCGGGGTGGCCAGGATGTTTCCCACGACCACCTCGTCGGGGATGACGGCGTTCCAGGCGAGGACGTCCCCCGACTCGCAATGTTTGCCGACCAGCCGGATCGGGCGGGTGCGATCGGCATCGCTCGTTCCCGGAGCGAACACCTCGTAGCCGCTGCCGTAGAGAACGGGTCTTGGGTTGTCGCTCATTCCGCCGTCGACCGAGACATATGTCCTGACCCCCGGGATCTCCTTGATCGTGCCCACCGTGTACAGGGTGATCGCGGCCTGGGCCACGATGGCCCTCCCCGGCTCTGCCACCAGCCGGGCCCCGATGCCGGCCGCGGCGGCGGCGTCGGAGATGGCCATGCCCCACTCGGATAGCGATGGCGCCTCTTCGCCTCCGATGTAGGCGACCCCCAGGCCGCCTCCGATGGAGAGCTCTTCGATCGCGAGTGGCGCCGCGAAGGCTGCGATCACCTCGATCGCCATCTCGAACGAGCTCACGTCGAACACCTGACTCCCGACATGGGCGTGGATCCCGATCAGCTTCATCGAGGAGGACCTCTGGGCTCGCTCCACGGCCTCTGCGGCCGCTCCGCCTTCGGTGCTGAGGCCGAACTTGGAGTCAGCGGCACCGGTGCGAAGGAACTCGTGGGTATGGGCATCGATGCCCGGGTTGATCCGGATCAGCACGTTCGGGGGCGGCGCCCCGTCGCCGACCAGGGCTTCGATCCGGTCGATCTCGACAGCGGAGTCGATGACGATGCGGCCGACACCTGCGTCGAGGGCCTGACTCAGCTCGTTGGCCGACTTGTTGTTGCCGTGAAACACCAAGCGGTCGGCGGGGACCCCCGAGGCGAGTGCGACGTGGATCTCTCCTCCTGTCGCCACGTCGAGCAGCATCCCTTCTTCGTGGGCGAGCCGGGCCATCGCCCCGCACAGGAAAGCCTTGGTGGCATAGGCCACACCGTCGGGGAAGGCGGCTACCGCCTCACGACAGCGGGAGCGGAGGTGGGCCTCGTCATAGACGAAGAGCGGGGTCCCATGCACCGATGCCAGGTCGATGACGTCGCATCCCCCGATGCTCAGCCGGCCCGATGGGTCGACAGACGCGGTCTCGGGCAACAGATGGCGTGGGAGCGCGCTCACCGGCCACTCAGAACGCCCACGAGGCGCCCCGACCGGTGCCGGTCGCGAAGTCGTCGGCCGGTGTGATCCCCCTTGCGAGGTCATTCTTGAACCGGGTCACGATTCCGTCGAGGTTGGCCATCTCGATGAGGAATGAATCGTGTCCCTGGGCGGCATGCAGCATTTGGTAGCGGGCATTGGGCAGGCCCCCGGCCAGCTCTTCGACCTCGGTTGCGGGGTAGAGGATGTCGCTCGAGATGCCCACCGTGAGGAACGGTGTCTTGAGCTCGGCCAGCACCTGATCCATATCCCCACGGCCCCGGGCCAGGTCGTGGCTGTCCATGGCGTCGACGAGTCGCAGATAGGTGTTGGCATCGAATCGGCCGACCAGCTTCTGACCCTGATGACGGAGATATGACCGGATCTCGAACTCGTCCTCCACCGTCCGCCGCCCGAATCTGGCCTCGAAGTTGGCCTTCCCCCGGTAGGAGATCATTGCGATCATCCGGGCCACGGCCAGGCCGCTGTCCGGCCCCTCGTCCGGCTCATAGGCGCCGTCGAGAAACCTGGGGTCGGCCCAGATCGCGGCCCGCTGCGCCTCGGAGAAGGCAACGCTCCACGCCGAGTGGTTAGCCCCTACCCCGATCGCGACACCCCCCTTGACCCGCTCCGGGTACATAGCGGCCCACTCCAGCGCCTGCATGCCTCCCATCGAGCCGCCTATCACCAGACGGAGGCTCTCCACGCCCAGATGGTCGAGGAGGCTGGCCTGGAGGTCGACCATGTCCCTGATGGTGATCCGGGGAAAATCCCGCCCGTACCACTGATCGGTGCCGGGCCGGGTCGTGGTGGGCCCGGTGGTCCCGTAGCAGCCGCCGAGGACGTTGCTGGCGACGATGAAGTCCCGTTCGGGGTCGAAGGAGCGGGTCGAGCCGAACAACCCGCCCCACCACTCATCGGCGTCGGCACTGCCGGTCAGGGCGTGGCAGACCAGGATGGCCTCGGCCCGCGGCTCTCCCCAGGTGCGATACCCCACCTGCACGTCCTCGAGCACCTCGCCGCTTTCCAGCCGAAAGGGCTCGGGGTGCTCGTAGAACCGCGTCTGGTCCGAGAATGGATATGTCACGGTCTCCTCTGCTTTCCGGAGATTCGCCGCCGGTGGCCCCAAATCGAAAGATCCGCAGCCGTCGCCGGTGCGGATCCCTGTGCTCGGGTTGTCAGCGCTACTACAGGGCTCGTCCGCACGACTCATTATGAGCCATGCACATACCAACGGCCTTGCATACAGCGAACTTGATGAGGTCAAGGTATTCCGGGCTCGATGAAGAATCAACCCGAGGGAGGTCGGATTGGTCTTGGTTACCCGGAGCGCCTGGGTAGCTTTGGCCCATGGATTTCGGGGTGGTGCTGCAGACCGACCCGCCCGCATCGCGAGTGGTGGAACTGGCGCGTCGGGCCGAAGATCTCGGGTTCAGCCACGTATGGACGTTCGACTCTCATGTCTTGTGGCAGGAGCCGTTCGTCATCTACTCCCGGATCCTGGCCGAGACCAAGGACCTCATAGTCGGGCCCATGGTCACCAACCCCGGGACCCGTGACTGGACCGTTCTGGCCTCGCTGTTCGCGACGCTGAACGACATGTACGGCCCGCGAACGATCTGCGGGATGGGCCGTGGTGACTCGGCGTTGCGCTACATCGGGCGGCAGCCGAGGACTCTGGAGACGATGGTCGAGGCGATGGAGGTGATCAAAGGCCTCGTCGCAGGCGATGAGGTCGACTATCAGGGCAAGTCGCTGAGCATCCCCTGGGTCGGTGAGGGATGGGACCTCCCGATTTGGGTCGCCGGCTACGGTCCGAAGGCCCTGGCCACGGCAGGGGCGCACGCCGACGGCTACATCCTCCAGCTGGCCGACCCCCAGGTCCTGGAATGGACCGTGGCCGCGGTCCGAGTCGCGGCCGAAACGGCGGGACGGGACCCTGATCAGATCGAGATCTGCGTCGTCGCACCGGCCTACGTGGGTGACGATGTTGCCCATCAGCGGGACCAACTGCGCTGGTTCGGCGGAATGGTGGGCAACCACGTGGTGGACATGGTCAACCGCTACGGGGAGGACCGCGACAAGGTCCCCCAGGTCCTCTCCGACTACATCAAGGCCAGGGAGAGCTACGACTACGACCATCACGGCAAGTCGGACAACCCGTCCACCGAGTTCGTGCCCGACGACATCGTCGACAGGTTCTGCCTGGTCGGCCCGGTCGAGGCCCACATCGAGAAATTGTCGCTACTCCAGTCCCTGGGCGTTGGCCATTTCGGGATCTATCTCATGCACGACGACATGGAAGGCACCCTCGACGCCTACGGGGAGAAAGTCATCACCGCCGTCGGCTAGCTCGCCGTGCGATCGCCGTAACTAATGTCAGACGTGGTGTCTCCGTTCACTGGTCAATCGCTGCCGACGGGGACCGTTACCTTTCTCTTCACCGACATCGAAGGGTCGACCCGTCTGGTACAGGCCCTGGGTGAAGGCTGGGTGGCGGTCCTCGAAGTGCACAACGACCTGGTGGGGGAGGCGATCTCGGACAACGACGGGGTCGTGGTCAAGACCGAGGGGGACTCTTTCTTCGCAGTGTTCCCGGCTGCGATCGATGCCGTGAACGCCTCGGTCGCCGCCCAGCGCAGCCTCATGGATCACCACTGGCCCGACCATGGGGTGGTCCGCTGCCGGATGGGTGTCCACACCGGTCTGGGTGCCCTCGGTGGGTCCGACTACGTGGGCATCGACGTCCACCGGGCGGCGCGGATCGCCGACTCGGCCCACGGCGGGCAGATCGTCGTCTCCGAGCCGACGGCGGTGCTCGTCGAGCGCGAGTTACCGGGAGCGCTCACCCTGCGCGACCTGGGCAAATATCGTCTCAAGGACCTGTCCGAGCCCGAGGCCATCTTCCAGGTGGTGACCGAGGGCCTGCAGGGTGAGTTCCCGTTGCTTCGAACCCTCGATGCCATACCCAACAACCTCCCCAGATTGCTCACCAGCTTCGTCGGCAGGGAGCGAGAGCTGGCGGAGGCCGTGCGCCTCCTCGAGAGCTCGCGGGTCCTCACACTCACCGGGCCCGGTGGCACCGGCAAGACCCGGCTCGCCCTTCAGGTGGCTGCCGAGCTGTCGGCCGACTATCCCGACGGGGTCTTTTTCGTCGATTTGGCCCCGATCGCCAATATCGAATTGGTTCCGTCGCGCATCCTGGAGGCACTGGGGATCCAGGCGTCGACCCGTGAGGAGTCACCGGAGATGAGGCTCACCAGCCAGCTGGCCGACAAGAGCCTCCTGATGGTCCTCGACAACTTCGAGCAGCTCCTCGAGGCGGCCCCGCTGGTCGTCGACGTGGTCCGGGCCTCACTCCGGACCAAGGTGCTGGTCACCTCTCGTGCGCCGCTTCGCATCAGCGGCGAACAGGAGATGCCGGTGCCTCCGCTCACGACCGCAGATGCCGCCTCCGATGTCTCTGTCCTCCAGCAGTCCGAGGCCGTCCTCCTCTTTGCGGATCGGGCCATGGCGGTCAGGCCAGACTTTCGTGTCACCGATGCCAACGCACCGGTGGTCGCCGCACTGGTGCAACGTCTGGACGGACTACCCCTCGCCATCGAACTGGTTGCCTCCCGACTTCGGCTGCTGCCGGTCGACCAGATCCTGTCTCGTCTCAACGCTTCCATGCTCAGTGGCGGTTCGGTCGACCTCCCACAGCGGCAGCGGACGATCCAGAGCGCCATCTCCTGGAGTCACGACCTCCTCGCCGACCCGGAACGCAGGCTCTTCGCCCGGTTCTCGGTGTTCGCCGGGGGAGCGAGGTTGGAGGAAGTGGAGGCTGTGTGCGGGCCGGCCGAGGAATTGGGCGGCGACATGATCAGCACCTTGTCGACCCTCGTCGACCAAAGCCTGGTCCGCAGGTTGGGCTCCGATGGTCACCCCCGACTTCAGATGTTGCACGTGATCCAGGAATTCGCTGCCGTCCGACTGGACGAGATGGGAGAAACGGCCGAGCTCCGTCGGCGTCACCTCGAGACCTACACGGAATATGTCGAATCTGCGGCTCCGGAGCTACTGCGGAAGGATCGGAAAGAGTGGCTGGATCTTCTGGAGCACGATCACGACAACATCCGCGCCGCCCTGGATTGGGCCATCGCATCAGGGGAGCCCGACCTCGCCTTTCGCCTCTCGGCAGGGGCCTGGAGACTGTGGCAGGCCCGGGGTCATCTCCACGAGGCGCGACGAAGGCTCAACGCGGTCCTCGCCCTCGACGGCGGCGAGCCGAGAAACCGGGCCAAGGCGTTGGAGGCGCTCGGAGGCATCCTCTGGTGGCAGGCGGACATGGTTGCGGTCGCCGAGGTCTACCGGGAAACCCTCGCCATGCAGCGGGAGCTGGGAGATCCGAGAGAGATCGCCAATGCTCTCTACAACTACGCCTTGCCGCTGGTGTTCGGCGAGTTTCAGGACGCCACGGACTCACGCGCTGCCTTGGACGAGGCAGAAAGGCTGTACCGCGAGCTGGGTGACGCGGGAGGGCTGGGCGACGTCGAATGGGGCCGGGGGAACGTCGTGGCGTACACCGACGGCGATCTTCCCCGCGCCATCGAGCACATGAAGAAGAGCATCGAGTACTACGAGCAGGTCGGCAACGAGTTCGGGATGGGCTGGGGTCTGTTCGAGGTGGGGGACATGTCGCGGAGAGTCGGTGACTACGAGCAGGCGTGGCAGTACCTCGCACGCGGAATGCAGCTGTTCGCGGACCACGGTGATGTCAGCGGCGTCGTGTTGTTGCTGGCCGGTGCTGCCGGGCTTGCGAGCGAACTCGGCGCCAGGGAACGGGCCCTCAGACTCGGCGGCGCGTTCCACGGTCTTCGCATCACCTCGGGCACGGAGATCGTGAGAAGCGAGATCAACCGGATCGAGGGTCTCGAGTTCGAGACGTTGGAGAACCTCTCCGGCGAGGAGGCCATCCCGTATCGAGAGGGGCGGGCGATGACACTGGACCAGGCGGTCGCCTACGCCCTGACCGGGCCCACCGACGACTGACCGCTATTCGAAGGTGGCCACCGCCCACACCAACAGGGCGATGAATGCGGCGGAGAGAGCCAGCAATACCCAGCTGACCACCACCACTCCGCTGAGGAAGCGCTCCGCCTTGCGGTGGTTCTGGATGAGGATGTAGATCCCTGCAATGGCCCCCAGGACGGCTGTGATCAACACAACGACGTTGTTCTCGAACAAGCGGTTGATGAAGAGCCCGGCCACCGTGCCAACCCCGAATCCGGAGAGAAGGCCGACGACGATGTCATGTACCCACCACCAAACCGGGGCCCGGGCGGTGGAGGCGGCGGTCGTCATCCACGGCAATGTAGCGCTCTCACGCACAACAGCACGTGGGGATCAGGCAGTGGTCTGGCGGCGTCTGTAAGCGGCCACCGCCTCACGAGTGGAGCAGGTCCCACAGCAGTGGACCCGGGACCGGTTCCGCGTCGTGTCCACGAAGACGTCGCGGCAGCTGCTGGCCTGACAGCTCCCGAAGCGGGAGACCCCGTGTTCGGCGACGACGCCGGCCAGGCCCATCGCGGTCATGGCGCCAACCCATGAGGTCACGGACGTGCCAACAGGCTCGTAGTGCATGTGGGGAGCGCCGTCGTGGAGAGAAAGGACGGGGACGGCCTGGTTCGTGGCGAGGATGGAGTTCAGGTGCTGCACGGCAGCGGCCTCGTCGGGGGCGTCGAACACCTGACGAAGCCGGTCACGAAGGGCGTGCAGCTTCTTCAGATCGGTTTCGGTTGCCGGCTTGGTTCCTGGCGGCCGGAGATGCTCGAACTGGCTCAGAAAATCCTCGAGCTCGGCGAGAGTCCCGATCTCGTCGCCGTCGGACTCGTCGGTATTGACCAGCTCCACGGCGAGGTCCACCGGTTCATCTCCGTAATGAGAGAAATTCATTTGACTTATTACGCTCCGTCCAATACTGTAACAAGTGTACGGATGAACGGTTATTACGTCAAGAGGAGGCCGTCATGAATGGACATCCGGCCATCGCCTACATCGTGGCGCAGCAGATGCTCGACGAGCGACTCGAGGAAGCGCGCTCACACCGACAGGCAAAGCTTGCCCGCAGGCCACGCTCGGTCAAGGTGGGCAGTTATCGCCTCACCATCACCAAGGAGGTGCCCGGTGTTCCTCGCACGGTGTGACCACCTCGGTCGTGACGCATTGATCTGGCCTTCCGACCTCGAGAGCATCCGCAACACGGATCAGGGCATGCTCGTTCGTTATCGCTGTGTCTGCGGTGAGATGGCCGAGATGCTCACCGGCTCGGCATCCCAGATCCGGGTCAGTGTCCACCTGGCCGCCTGATCGCTTCTGTGCGGGTTTTACCGCGCGTCTTGCCGCGCGAACCCGCATAGAACGGATAACCGGCTCACCGTTTCCCCTTGCGGCGGCGGTCGGGCTCGCTGAGGTGGCGTTTACGGACCCGGATCGCGGTCGGGGTGACTTCGACGAGCTCGTCGTCTGCGATCCACTCGATGGCCAGCTCCAGGGTCATCTCCCGTGGGGGGCGGAGGTTGATCGCTTCGTCTGAGGCGTGGGTCCGGATGTTGGTCAGCTGCTTTGGCCGCGCCGCGTTGACCACCATCTCGTCGGGACGAGCGGCCTCACCGATGATCATCCCCTCGTAGACCTGCTCGCCGGGTCCGATGAACAGGTCCCCCCTCTTCTGGAGGTTGTCGAGGGCGAAGCCGGTGCTGGTCCCGGCCCGGTCCGAGATCATGGCCCCGCCGGTGCGCTGCGGGAGCTCACCTACCCAGGGCATCCAACCGTCGTGATGCTGGTGGATAAGCGCAGTCCCTCGGGTGGTCGTCATCAGCTGCGAGCGGAAGCCGAGCAGGCCGCGCGCAGGGCCGACGACGGTGACCACGGTCCGGCCCGGATCCCCGGGCACCAGACCCTCGATGGTGGCTTTCCGGGGGGCAGCCGCCTGGGTGACCGCCCCGACGTATCCATCCGGGACGTCGACCACGGCCCTTTCCACGGGCTCGTGAGGCTGGTCCTCGATTTCCTTGATCACCACTTCGGGGCGGCTCACCTGAAGCTCGAACCCCTCCCGCCGCATCGACTCGATGAGGACTCCCAGCTGGAGCTCGCCGCGTCCCGCCACTTCGACGATCTCGGGCGACGATGTGGCGCCGAGCCGTATGGAGACATTCCCGAGGATCTCACGCTCCAGACGGTCCTGGATCTGACGGGAGGTGCGGAAGCGCCCATCCTGGCCGGCGAGCGGGGAGGTGTTCACTCCGAACGTCATCCGCAACACCGGCTCGTCGACCGTGAGCCGGGGAAGGGGCTTCGGGTCGGCCGGGTCGGCCAGGGTGTCGCCGATCTCGACTTCGGGGAAGCCCGCCACGACGAAGAGGTCCCCGGCTCCGGCCGTCTCGACCTCGGTCCTGCCCAACCCCGAGAACCCCATCAATTGCGTGAGCCGCCGCTTCAGGGGAGGTTCCTCTTCGTTGGAGTGGCACAGAGCGACCGTCTCCCCCCGTCTCAGAGTGCCCTCGAACACCCGACCGACGGCGAGCCGGCCCAGGTAATCGGAGGCGTCGAGATTGGTGACCAGGGCTTGGAGGGGCGCCGCCGGGTCACCGGACGGCGCCGGAATGGTGCTGACGATGGCGTCGAGCAAGGGCTTCAGATCGGCGCTGTCGTCGGGAACTCCGATTCCGGGGACGGACCTGCCCAGTCGGGCCACCGTGGAGACGATCGGGAAGTCGATGTGGTGGTCTTGTGCGTCGAGGTCGAAGAAGAGCTGGTAGACCTCGTCGGCCACTTGCTCGGGTCGGGCGTCGGGCCGGTCGACCTTGTTGATGACCACGACGGCCGGCAGATGCCGCTCCAATGCCTTGCTCAGGACATACCGGGTCTGAGGCATCGGCCCGTCGGCGGCATCTATCAGGAGCAAGATCCCGTCGACCATTGCCAGTGCCCGTTCCACCTCGCCTCCGAAGTCGGCGTGCCCCGGGGTGTCGACCAGGTTGATCTTGGTGTCCCCCCATTGGATGGATGCCGCCTTGGCCAGGATGGTGATCCCGCGCTCCCGTTCTTGGTCGGTCGAGTCCATGACTCTCTCCACCCGTTGCTCATGATCGGCGAAGACGCCTGTCGCACTCAGCATCGAGTCGACCAGCGTCGTCTTGCCGTGGTCGACATGAGCCACGAGCGCGACGTTACGGACGGAAGAAGTGGGCATCAGACTCGATGGTATCGGTCATCGGCGGGCTGTTCACAGGGTCCGTTAGGCTCGCGCGCCCCGATCAAGGATGGATCCATGGCAGTGAAGAGCATCGGAAGAGCGCACTGGGAAGGCGATCTGGCGACCGGCAACGGGACGGCGAGCATGGACACCGGAGTCGGTGGTCCGATGCAGATCACGTGGAATGCCCGAGCGGAGGACCACGGCGGGCTGACCAGCCCCGAGGAGCTGATCGCGGCCGCCCATGCCTCTTGCTACTCGATGGCATTCTCCGCTCGCCTGGGAAAGGCCGGAGCATCATCGATCACACTCGACACGGAGGCCACCGCCACCTTCGTCCCCGGTGAGGGGATCACAGGGATGGACCTGACCGTCCGGGCCCGGGTAGAGGGGATCAGCGAAGAGGACTTCAAGAGCCTGGCCGAAGACGCCAAGGAGAATTGCCCCGTCTCCCAGGCGCTGAAGGGCAATGTTCCGATCACCCTCGACGCCTCGCTGGTCTGAGGCAGCTCCCGGCCAAGACACAGTCCTCCAGTTACAGAAAGGGAGCCGGCATCGCTGCCGACTCCCTTTTTCTGTGGGAGGAATGGATGAGCCGGGTCAGAAGATCAGAAGGAGGATGACGATCAGCAGGATCAAGCCTCCGAGACTTATGTACATGATTCACCTCCTGGGATGAGCGCGCCGGTCATCGGATCGTCTCGTCGAGGATCGCCGCGTCCACCTTGCGGTGATAGGACTCACCGATGCGCCCGCCGAGATAGCCCCCGACGAACATGACGACGACGAAGACGATCGACATCACGATCGCGGCCGTCGTCACCTCCTCGACGTCGATTTGAGCCACCCAGTTGGGCAGGTCGGCGTTGGCGAACACGTTGTACTCCTGGCCGACCCAGGCGCCCAGGGCGGCGAAGACGGCAACGAGGAGCAGGAACCAAAGGGCGGTTCCGATCCCGTTCATGCCCCCGTCATACCGGGAGATGCGCCCGGCTGCGATACCACCGACGAGGAACGCGACGAAGACGACCCCGGCTGCGGCTATGGCGCCGCCGATCTCGATCTCATCCAGGGTTCCCGTTTCGTTGATCAGGTTGGTCTGGAGCTCGAAGCCGGCCGCAACGCCGGCGATCAGGGCGCTCAAGAAGACCAGCATCCCGAGGGCGGTGAGCATCCCCAGGATGGAAGCGACGAGGTCGGCCTTCCCGAATCGCTCTCGAACGCCGGACAGAT
>JBOGEV010000111.1:0-1229 GCA_050742015.1 Acidimicrobiia bacterium | reverse complement strand
CAAGATGAGGTTCCCCACAGGGTCAACCTGGTAAGGCCCGTGGTAGACCACCACGTTGATAGGCCGGAGGTAGAAGCACGGCAACGTGTGCAGCCGACCGGTACTAATCGGCCGAGGGCTTGGATTTTTGTGTGATGTTCGTGCTTGCTATGGAGTCCTCAGGGGGCCGGCGCTGGGCAGCGCCGACCTGAGTTGACAGCAGATTTCGGTGGCCATGGCGGAGGGGTCACACCCGTTCCCATTCCGAACACGGAAGTTAAGCCCTCCAGCGCCGATGGTACTTGGCAGGAGACTGCCTGGGAGAGTAGGTCGCCGCCGAATTTCTTCGCGAAGAAGGCCGCCCTCCGGGGTGGCCTTCTTCGCGTATTGGCTCACGCTGGTGCCCGATCCGGCCGCCAGTACCCTGGGTCGGCATGGCACCGACCAGCTCCCAGGGCGGCGGCCCCGACCCCGACGACCGGAGGCGTGGCAGACGCGGTGCCGGTCCTCCGCCCGCGCGCAGCGGGGGCGGCAGCGGGACGACGGGATCGCGTCGGCCGGGACGGGCTCAGCCGGCTCCCGGGCGTGGTTCCCGGCGCTCCGGCCAGCAGGGACGACCGGTGCGCCCGGGGCGGGATGCCGACGGGCGGCCGCGCGACGGCCGCGACGCCGCCCGGCCAGGGCGAAGCCGCTCACGGCAGCCGGGCGACACGAACCGCCCGGACGGGGAGGGCCGGCGTGCCGGCCGGGACGGCGCGTCCCCGCGCCCCGCTCGCCCCGGGAGAACCGGGCGGGACGGTGCCGCTGGCCGGGGCCGGTCGCGCCGAGGCGGCGACGAGGCCGGTGCGCAGGGGCCATCGGCCCGGCGACCTCAGCAACGCCCCCGGCGCCGGGAAGGCGACGAGCCGGGCGGCCGCGGGGCCGCCGATGCCACCGGCCGGGGCGCGGTGTCCGGGCCACGCCGCTGGGGCGGGGTCGCCCGGCGGGGTGCCGCTCAGGTCCCTCCGACCGGCGCGTCGGACGCCTGGCGGGCGGCGGCGGGAGCGCGACGCGACGACGACGGCGGCGGGCGCGGCGATGACGTCGGACCGCGGCGCGAGCCGGCGCCGTGGGAGCCCGAGGAGTGGATCGACGAGGGCGAGCTGCGCGACGAGGCGGCCGGAGCCGTCGAGCGCAGCCGCGAGCGCCGTCCCGAGGGGACCGCCGGTCGATCGCGTCGCGGCCCGGCGGCGCCCGCCCGCGGGTCGGCC
>JBOGEV010000110.1:0-3714 GCA_050742015.1 Acidimicrobiia bacterium | reverse complement strand
CGAGCATCTCCACGGTGATCTCGTCGGGGACGTACGCCCCCGACTTCAAGATCGAGTCCACTCGCCGGCCCAGTTCGGTGCCCGCCGAGACGTGCTGTCGAAACATCTCCCCGGTGGAGATGTGGGGGATGCCGAGACGTTCGGCGACCCGGGCCGCTTGGGTCCCTTTCCCGGCACCAGGCGGACCGACGAACAGGAGCTTCATCTTGATTGCCGGCCGACTTTGGCCGCCCGCAACGCGGCGGTAGCCGCCGCCGACCGGCGTCTGTTTGCTCGACGTCGGGCCGAGACAGACGTGGTCAGATGGAGGTAATCCCCGGCAGCGCGAACCGCGTGAAATGGTCGGAGATCCCGGGCAAAGTCGGCGGCAATCATTACGTCAAGATCCCCTCGTAGTTGCGCATCGTCAGCTGGGACTCGATCTGCTTCATCGTCTCCAGGGCGACGCCGACAACGATCAGGATCGAGACACCGGAGAAGGCGATGTTGATATTCCACACCGCCCCGGCGATGGCGGGAAGGATGGCGATCGTGGCCAGGAAGATCGAGCCGGGCAGGGTGATCCGGTTGAGGATGAACCCGAGGTGGCGGGCGGTCTGACGACCGGGCCTGACTCCGGGCACGAACCCACCCTGACGCTGGATCATCTCGGCTTGCTTCTCGGGGTCGAACTGGATGGCGGTGTAGAAGTAGGTGAAGAAGATGATCAGGGTGAACAGGATCAGGATGTACCACCAGCTGACCCCGGTCGAGGCGGCGCCGCCCAGGTTCTGATCGATCCATCGGTAGATGGATTGGACCCAGGCAGCATCGGAGGGGATGGCAGTGATGATCAGGGAAGGGATCAGCAGCACCGAGGTGGCGAAGATGACCGGGATCACACCGGCGGTGTTGACCTTGAGGGGGATGTAGGTCGACTGCCCACCCATCACCCTTCGTCCCCGGACCCGCTTGGCGAACTGGATCGGGATCCGGCGCTGAGCCTGGTCGACATAGATGATGGCCACGATCATGGCCAGGAAGATGGCGATGATGACTGCGAACCGGATCGGCAGGTTCGCCCGCACGGTCTGGCTCCAGATCTGGCCGAAGACGAACGGGAACTGGCTCAGGATGGAGACGAAGATGATCAGTGACATCCCGTTGCCCACCCCGCGCTGGGTGATCAACTCGCCGAGCCACATCACCATGGCGGTGCCGGCGGTCATCGTGATGACGATCAGGATGACCCGGCCCGGGGTGTAGTTCGGGATCAGGTCGATCCCCCCGGTGAAGCGACCGGTGTGGAACAGGTAGGTGAACCCGGTCGACTGGATCAGGGCGAGGATCACGGTCAGGTACCGGGTCCATTGGGTGATCACCTTGCGCCCCGACTCGCCTTCGTCCTGGAGCGACTGCAACTTGGGAATCACCACCGTGAGCAACTGCATGATGATCGATGCCGTGATGTAGGGGATGATCCCTAGGGCGAACACGGAGAACGACTCCAGCGCCCCACCGGAGAACAGGTTGAGCAAACCGTAGATCCCACCCGACTGCTGCTGGGCCTGGAACAGCTCGACTGACTCGAGGTCGATGCCGGGCACCGGAATGGTGGCCCCGAGCCGGTAGACCCCGAACATGGCCAGGGTGAAGAGGATCTTCACCCGGAGGTCCGGGATCTTGAACATGTTGCGGTAGATGGAGAGCATTTGGGTTTTAAGTCCTAGTTCTAAGTCCTAAGTACTCAGCTGATTACCTCGGCGGTTCCGCCGGCGTCTTCGATCTTCTTCTTGGCGGCGGCGCTGAAGGCATGGGCCTTGACGGTGAGCGCCTTGTCGAGATCGCCCTGGGCCAGGACCTTGACCCGGCCACGATGCCTGATCAGGCCGCGACTACGCAGCTCGTCGGGCGTCACCTCGGCCCCCTTGTCGAAGATTTCGAGGGCGGCCAGGTTGACGATGGCGAACTCTTCCTTGTTCGGGTTGGTGAACCCGGGCAGCTTGGGGATCCGCATCGAGAGCGGGGTCTGCCCGCCTTCGAACCCCGGACGCAAGGTGTTGCGCGCCTTGAGCCCCTTGGTGCCCCGGCCCGCCGTCTTGCCCCGGCGGCCACCTTCTCCCCGCCCCACCCTGATCCGATCCTTCTTGGAACCGGGGGCTGGTTGGAGATCGTGCAGTTTGAGCTGTTCTTTCTTCTCTTCGGCCATTTCAGCCTTCCTCGACTTCAATCAGATGCCGCACCTTGTGCAGCATCCCGCGCAAAGAGGGCGAATCGGCGTGCTCCTTGGTCTGATGGAGCTTGCGCAGACCCAGCGCCTCAACGGTCGCACGAGTCTTGGGCTTCTCGCCGATGACCGACCTCTTCAGTGTCACCTTGACGGTCTTCTCAGCCATCTCGACTCTCCTTGGAGTGCGCCCGCATCGCCTCGGTAGAGCGATAGGCGGCGAGCAGCCCGGGAGGCACGATGTCCTCGGCCTGCTTGCCACGGAGCCGGGCGACCTCGTCGGGCCGACGCTGGCCAGTGAGAGCGTTCATCGCAGCCTTGGCCACATTGAGATGGGTCGGAGACCCGAGCGACTTGGCCAGTGCGTCCTTGACGCCGGCAGCCTCCAGGATCTGGCGAACGGCGCCACCGGCGATGACACCGGTACCGGGCGCCGCGGGCTTGATGAGCACGCGTGATGCGCCGTGCTCGCCCGTGGCCTGATGAACGACGGTCTGTCCCGCCATCGGGATGTCGACCATGGCGCGACGCGCCGTCTCCATCCCCTTCTGGATTGCGGCCGGGACCTCTTTGGCCTTGCCGTAGCCGATGCCGACCTTGCCCGCGCCATCACCCACCACGACCAGGGCGGTGAAGCTGAAGCGGCGGCCACCCTTGACCACCTTGGCCACGCGGTTGATCTGGATGACTCGCTCGTCGAACTGGGTTGCTTGATCCTGGGCCATTAGAACTCCAATCCCGCTTCGCGGGCTGCGTCGGCCAGGGCCTTCACCTTGCCGTGGAACTTGTATCCGCCCCGATCGAAGATGACCGAGGTCACGCCGGCATCCTTGGCCCGGCTTGCGATCGCCTCACCGACCTTTGTCGCAGCGGCCAGGTTGAGGTTCTCCGAGTGCAGATCCGACTCCTGGGAGGAGGCGGCGGCCAGGGTACGGCCCTCGACATCGTCGATGACCTGGGCGTAGATGTACTTGTTGCTTCGAAAAACCGTGAGCCGGGGACGCTCCACGGTGCCATGCACCCGCTTGCGGACCCGGGTGTGCCGGCGTTGGCGCGCATCCTGTCGCGTGCCTCTCATCACTTGCCTGCCTTCCCGGCCTTGCGCCGGACGTACTCGCCGGCATACCTGATCCCTTTGCCCTTGTAGGGCTCGGGGGGGCGAACCTTGCGGATGTTGGCGGCGACCTCGCCAACCTGCTCCTTGTCGATCCCTGACACCAGGATCCGGGTCGGCTCGGGGACATCGAATGTGATCCCCTTGGGAGCCTTGACGTCTACGGGGTGGCTGAATCCGACGAGCAACTCGATGTTGCTCCCCTTCAGGCTGGCGCGGTAACCGACCCCCTGGATCTCGAGGACCTTGGTGAAGCCCTCGGTTACACCCTCGACCATGTTGGCGAGAAGGGCGCGGCTCAACCCGTGGAGCGCCCGCGCCTCGCGGGTGTCGTCCTCGCGGCCAACGGTGATCACACCATCGTCCATCGAGAAGCTCACCCGATCGGTGAACT
>JBOGEV010000109.1:0-11902 GCA_050742015.1 Acidimicrobiia bacterium | reverse complement strand
TTGCGGGAAGGGGAATTGTACCGATGGGTCGACAGTGGGCCAGATCGGCCCGGGTCGCAGTGCCGCCAAGAGTTCCCACCCCCTCCGGCGGTCCGCACTCAGGTAAGCCGCTCCCCCAGGTCCTTACGCAGACGCTCTTGGACGACCGTCGCCGTGAGGTCGGAGCGGGAGCGTTCGACGAGGGCACGGGAGACATCGTTGGTACGGCGGAGACCGTTGGTCATGCCGTCCGGGTAGTCCATCTCGGCGAGGAGGTCGACGATCTGGTCCATGGCGTCCAGAGTCGTCTGGGCCTTGTCGACGTCGCCGGCCCTGAGCAGGTCGAGAAGACGACGGCGCAGCTCCCCCACCGCCTCGCCGAGACCGTGGAGATAGGGGACGGGGTCGATGCCAAGCTCGGCGAACCCGGGGATCGGGCGCCCGCGAAATAGCGCCTCGGTGATTCGGGCTTCGGCGTACTCCTTGGCCGCGTCGGAGATGAACCCGGCATAAAGGATGTCAGGGTGCGCCTCGAGAGCAGCGGTGATCTCGGCCAGGAGGTTCCCGGCCTCCCCGATCAGCTCGGCAGCCGGTTCCCACTCCCCCCGGTGCAATGCCCTGATCCCGTTGGCCGAGGAACGGATCACCTTCCTCGAACCGGTTATCCCCTTCTCCCGCGCGACAAAACGGGCGTCGAGAATGGCGCGGGCATCATGGGCGAAGTCGAGATCCATCGCCTACTGGGCGATGACTTTGACCTGGGGCTCTTCCCACTCGGTCGGGCGCTCGGACACGTGCGTGACCTTTTGCCGCCACTGTCTCTGCTGCTTCATCTGGGCCAGAGCGGCCACGTAGAGAGCGATCAGCGAGTCGACGAAGAGATGGAGAAGGAGCAGAGGCAACGAGCTCTGCCACAAGGCGAGGCCGGCAGTGATCAGCGCCAGGATCACCAGCACGGCCACCGTGCGGCGACGGCGAAGCCGGATGATGTCCCTTTGCCCGACCGCGTTCCTGCTGTAGGGCCGCTTCTGGACGTCTGCCATTAGATGGGTCCAGCGATCGAATTCCTCGGTCGAGTTCTTGGGTGCGTTCTGGCGCTCGCCAAAAACGGAAGGCAGGAGATAGACACTCCACACAGCGGCTATGAGCAGGAGGCCGACTATGACACTTGTTTCCATTTGGCTTTCGACTCCGTCCACGGGTGAGCGTAGTTCGCATCACCCCGCCCGATCAACGACTCAATCTCTTTCCCAGGTACCGGACCTTCCGCCGGACTTCAACAACAACCTGACCGTCTCGATCGTGACGCCGCGCTCAACGCCTTTCACCATGTCGTAGATGGTCAGAGCCGCCACGGCTACTGCCGTCATGGCCTCCATCTCGACACCGGTCCGACCGGTCGTGCGAACGCTAGCAACCACTCGAATCCCACGCCCACTCGGCTCCAGGGTCACCTCCACCCCGGTCAGGGGGATGGGGTGACAGAGCGGGATGAGGTCGGCCGTCTTCTTGGCCGCCATGATCCCGGCCACCCGTGCCAACGCGGCGGCGTCACCCTTGGGGAGATCGCCGGAGAAGAAGCGCTCCGCCAGGTCGGGGGACATGGCCACGAAGCCTTCGGCTACTGCCTCCCGCTCGGTGATGGCCTTGTCCCCTACATCGACCATGTGCACCTCCCCCGCCTCGTTGAGATGGGTCAACTCCCGTTCATCGGCCATCGACCCACTCCCTCGACTCGGGCCACTTGAACATTTCGACCATCACCTCGTCGCCGGCATCCACGGTCCCAGTACCTCGAGGCACGATGGCGAAGCCATCGGCCGCAGCGGCCGCGGACAACACGTTCGAGGCCTGACCGCCGGAGGAGACGACCGTCGCAGTGCCCTCTGAGAGCCCACGGACCAGCACCCGGACGAACACCGTCTTCTCGGGATCCGTGTCGAATTTCTCCCCGGCCCGGGCCACGAGGTGGGGCCGGAGGATCGCCCGGGCCCCCTGCATCTTGAGCAGGGCGGGGCGGGCGAATTGCTCGAAGGAGACGAGGACCGAAACCGGGTTGCCAGGGAGACCGAAGAAGGTGGCCTGGCCGATTCGCCCGAAGGCGAACGGCTTGGCCGGCTGGATCGCCACCTGCCAGAAGTCGACATGGGCGTCGCCCTGCAGGACCAGCTTGGTCACGTCGTAGTCACCCATAGACACCCCGCCGGTGGAGACCACTACGTCGGCTTCTGCGCCTTGGTCGAGAGCGGTGCGCAACGCGCCCTGATCGTCGGGGACGATCCCGAGATCTATTGGCTCCGCACCGGCCTCCTGGAGCAGCGTAAGGAGCATCGGCCGGTTCGAGTCGCGGATGGCGCCCGGTTCGAGCCGGGGCTCCTCCGGGGGAGTCAACTCGTCACCGGTCGACATGAAGGCCACGCGGGGACGGCGGGACACCTCCGGGCGGGCCACCCCGATGGTGGCCAACACCCCGATGTGCATCGGGGTTAGCCGGGTGCCGGCGCTGAACACTGGCTGGCCGTCGGTCACGTCACCTCCTGCGGGACGCACCGCGGTCCCGACCGGCACCGAGACCTCGACCGTCACCTTCGAGCCTTCCATCGAGGTGTCTTCGACCTTGACCACCGTGTCGGCGCCGGGTGGCATCGGAGCCCCGGTCATGATCTTGATCGCCTGGCCGGAGCCCACCGTCGTGTCGGCCCGAGAGCCGGCGGGCAGGTCGGCGATCACCTCGAGGACAGTCCCTGCGGATGCGACGTCCGCTCCCTTCACCGCGAATCCGTCCATCGCCGAATTGGCGAACGGCGGAACGTTCTCGGGGGCGACCACATCTTGGGCGAGGACCCGACCGAGGGCCTCCCAAACCGGCACCCTCTCCGTCTCGAGGGGAGTCACCGAGGACAACACCTCGGAGCGAACCTCCTCGAGAGGCCTCATCCGGCTCGTTCCTTGAGCCAGGCGCTGAACTCCTGGCCAAACTGGTGCTCCCCCAATTCCACCGATGCCTCGAGAAGCCCGATCGGAGTGCCGACATCGAGCAGGTCCTCTTCCGCGACGTAGCCGCGGAGACGGCGGTTGACCCCCAACTCGTTGATGGCATCGGTGAGCTGGATCTCGCCGCCGTGCCCCGGCTCGAGTCGTCCCAGGATCTCGAACACCTCGGGGGTGAACAGATATCGCCCCACAAGGCCGAGTCGGGATGGTGCGTCGGCGACTCCCGGCTTCTCCACGGCGCCGGCCAGATCGAGATATCGGTCCTCGACCTCCGAGTCAGGGACCACGACGCCGTACTTGCTGAGGAACTCCTCGGTCAGCTCACGGAGGCACATCACCGAGACCGAGCCGTCGCGGCTCCCCTCCGCCAGCTGGGTGAGGACGTCGTGACCGGGTCTGACGATGTTGTCCGAGAGGAGGCAGAAGAAAGGGCGATCGCCAACCATGTGGGCTGCCTCGTTGACCGCATGCCCCAGCCCCAGCGCCTCTTCCTGGACCACGGGTCGGAGTTGGATGTCCTCCAATCCGGGGAGGGCGCCCTCGATGTTGAAATGTTGCGCGACCAGGTGCCCGGCGTCGAGATCGACCACCACCACTGCTTCCTTGGCTCCGGCCCGCGCCGCCTCCTCGACGGAGAACTGGATGGCTGGGCGGTCGATGACCGTGAGCAGCGCTTTGGGGACCACCCGGGTGGCCGGTCGCATCCGGGTGCCGCGGCCGGCGGCGGGGATGACCGCAACTTCGATGTTCATGTCGGCACTTTCTCCTCACTACCCGAAACCATGCGCCGGATGTTCCCACGATGACGCCAGACCACCAATGCGATGATCAACGCCACCCACACCAAGGAGAGACCGCTCACTCCCTGCCAGATGAGGATCGGGATGGTGATCACGACGATGACCATCGAGCCGATGGAGGCGGTCTTGGTCGCCCAGACGACCAGGCCCCAGATCGCGATCTCGATGACTGCGGCAACCGGCACGGTGAAGAGCAGGACGCCGCCGCCGGTGGCCACCCCCTTCCCCCCCTTGAAACGATGGAACACGGGGTAGCAGTGACCGACGACCGCGGCGAGGCCGGCGAGAAAGGCCCAGTGGATGGTGGGGTCGGCGGTCCCGGAGGCAACCATGCCCATGGCGGCCCCGATCGTCCCTTTCAGCGTGTCGCCGATGAACACCATTGCCGCCGGGACCCGGCCCAAAGTGCGCAAGACGTTCGAGGTTCCGGGATTGCCGCTTCCCGCCTGATGAATGTCCACGCCGTGCATCCGAGCGACGATGACCGCGAAGTCGATACTCCCCACCAGGTAGGCGGCGACCAGCGCCAGCGGCAGGGCAACAGCAGGCGACATGGCGGTCGATCATATTGCGCGACAGGGAATGGAAGACCCATCACCCCCGTTGTAATCTCTGCTCCACCCCTCCAAGCGGTCAGAATCGGTATGCCTACCTACGAGTACAACTGCAAGCGCTGCGGTGAGACCATCGAGGTCTTCCAGTCCTTCTCGGAAAAGCCCCTGCGCAAGCACCCCGATTGCGGGGGCGACCTCCAGAAGGTCTTTCACGCCCGCGGTGTGGTGTTCAAGGGTTCGGGCTTCTACTCGACCGACTCCCGGGCGTCGGATTCCAAATCCTCGAAGAAGACCGAACCCGCCAAGAAGACGGATTCGGCCAAGAAGAGCGAGACGTCGACGACCCCGACGACAGCCGGGACCTCATCCACGGACTGACCGGGAGCGATCAGTCCCGATCGCTCACCAGGTACCAGAGCCCGATCGTCACTGCGACCACGATCAGCAGGATCATCATCGACCTGACCCGATGCGTCTCGGTGACCGTCTCCTCCAATTCGACCTTCTTGGTACTCATCGCCCTTTCCTCCTAATCCATGGGGCTGAGGGGCGTGGACCCCGTTCGTGGAAGATCAGTGGCCTCCGATGATTCACGAAAGCGGGTCCACACACCTCGCCGGGTACCTACCCCGACAGGTCGCCGTCGAAACCCGATTCGGTTGAGTGAGCCGGCTGCCGCCCCAACATGATGATGCCGAGGGCGAGGGCGGAACCGATGAGCGCCATCAGCATCACCAGCACTCGCAGGAGCCAGACACTGACGTCCAGGGAGGAACCGGTCCTCTCGATCACGTCTCGCGCCTGCTCGATCGTGGCCTTGTAGGAGTCGACGATCTGCTGAGTCGTCTCCAACTCGACCCTGAGTGAATCGAAGGACTCAGCGAGACGGCCTGCGTCGTCGGCGAACTGTTGCGACACGGGGACCAGGGCCCGGATCGCCTCTGCCTGGTCGCCGAGCTGGGAGGGCAAACCGGCGAGCACCTCCTCCATCGCCATCAGCGAGGCGTCGAAGGGCTCGTCGGGGTCATAGTCGACGCCGAGGAACGACAAGGCTCGCAACGAACTGTCGATGACACCAGCAGTCTGGATGGCGGCGGGCATGGCGCCGTGCAGGGTTTCGATGCTGGCCCGAAGGTCTCCGTCGAGAAAAGCTGCAAGATCTTCCAGCTGACCGGAAGCGGTCTCCACCCCGTCGGCGGCGGCACGGATGCTGCCGGCAGCGGAGGCGAGACCGCCGTCGACCTCGGCGGCGACACTCTCGATCAGATCCACGGTTTGCTCCGCCGCGAGTAGCGCGGACTCGGACAGGAGGACCGACTGGCCGAGGAAGCTCGACACGGAGTTGACCGCGAACAGTCCCAGGATGAGCCCGATCACGCTGGCGATGAGGGCGACGAGACCGACACCCACCACGGCGCGACTGCGGGAACCTGACATCGGCGGGAAGTTACCGCGGCGACCGACACCGGGTCGCATCCGAGCCAGACCCCTTCCCTCACCCCTCGAGCCTCCGTACCTTCGGAATCGTGATCTGGCTGCAATCGCCACCTTGGGGGCGTTGGGCGGCTGCCCTCCTGATCGCGGCTGGGGCGATCTGGATCGAGTTCCGCCCAGAGCCCACGACAACCCACCCTTTCGCCGTCCAGGACATCGCCCCGGGGACGATCATCGACGAGACCAACACCGAGACTCGGCCCGTGCCGATGGGGACATTTGCCCCGGTGGAGCTGGGACTCGCCGCTCTCGGCCCGGTGCTGGCCGACGAGCCGGTTCTCGCCTCCGGACTCGGGCAGCCGAGCGAGGTGGTGCCCGAAGGCTGGTGGAGTCTCGAGATGCCCCTTCCCAGGGGTGCTCGCAGTGGCGATGCAGCGCAGATCGTCCTTCTCGACAACGACCAGGTCGCGTCCGGCATCGTGGTCGAAAGCGCCGTCGATGACCCGCTGGGATCCGGGCAGGGGCTGGTTGCTGTCGAGCCTGAGCGGGCCCCGGACGTGGCCCGTGCGGCAGGGGAAGGTCGAGCGGTGGTAATGATTGCGCCGCCGTGAGCATTACATTGCCGCCGTGCTCGCCGCCGTCATCTGGGGCCTGGTCCAGGGTCTCACCGAATTCCTGCCCGTCTCGTCATCGGGCCACCTCGTAATCATCCCCGCCTTCCTCGGGAAGCTGGGAATGGACGTTCAGCCACCATCTCTGGCCGTTTCCGCGGTACTTCACCTCGGCACCCTCGTGGCGGTCCTCATCTTTTACCGGGCCGACGTGTTGCGGGTCCTGCGTTTCCGCTCCGACCCCGAGGGACGCAAGATCGCCCTGCTCGTTGGGATCGGGACGATTCCGGCTCTGATCGGGCTTCCCCTCGCCGACACCCTCGAGCGGTTTCAGAACACGGTGAGCAATGTCGGCTGGGCGCTGATGTTCACCGGTCTCGTCCTCGTCGTCGGTCAGCGTCTGGCCACCGGGAGCCGAACCCTCCTTCAGGGCCGGGTGCCGGATGCCATCGTGGTGGGTCTCGCCCAGGCCCTAGCCCTGATTCCCGGCGTCTCCCGATCCGGCATGACCATCTCCGCCGCCAACGGGCGAAAGTTCGACCCGATCCAGGCGGCGCGTTTCTCCTTCCTCCTCGGGATCCCGGCGATCGCAGGGGGTGGTCTCAGCCAGCTCCTGGACCTGAGCGACGAAGGTGGCGTAGGTTCCGAGGTGCTGGTGGGCATGGTGGTTGCAGGCATCTCGGGCTACTTCGCCATCGCTCTACTGCTGCGAGTGCTCAAGCGGGTCGGCTTGATGCCGTTCGCCATCTACTGCCTGGTGGTCGGTCTGGCCACGGTCCTCGTCTTCTGAGAGGGTTAGTCTCGGAGCATCCAAGGAAGGAATCCTCGATGACCCACGCCCTGATTCAGGAATCGCTCGACAAGAGACAACACGTGCGCGACCTCCTGGCACAGAACCCTGACGATTATTTGGCGGTCCGGGAGCTGTGGAAGTCGCATTCGAAGGCGGAGGATGCCCGGGACATCGCAGGGTTGATGGCCACGCTCACCGATGACTGTGTCTACGAGCTCGTCCAGACCGGGCATCGTTGGGAAGGCAAGCAGGGGGCGACCCGGTTCTACACCGAGCTGCTCACCGCCTTCCCCGACATCGACTTCGCCTTGACCAGCATCGTGGTCGGGCCCCAAGGAGTCTGCGAGGAGGCCGTGGTGAACGGCACCTTCTCCGCCCCCTGGCTAGGGATGGACCCCACCGGCGAGAAGCTGGTGTGGCGCAACGTGATCTTCTTCCCCTGGGACCCCGCCGCCCAACTCTTCACCGGCGAACGGGTCTACTCCTTCTTCCCCGACCTCCCCCAAGGCAACCTCCCCGCGGGACCGTGACCGGGGCGGGGTGGGGTTACCACGAACCTGAGGTTCCACGTTTCATATGTGAAACGAACGCTCTCAGGTTCGAGATCACGATCGGGCGACCTGCGAACTCGAGACGGTTCGTTCCATATGTGGAACGCACAACCTCAGGTTGCTGGTAACACCGCTTCCAAACCGAGGTGAACCCCGGCTGGGAGATTCGAGATGCCGCGGATGGCGGTGAGGGCGCCCGAGGCGAAGGATTGGTAGCTGGTCGAGAGGTGCTCGATGGAGAGCACCTCGCCGGAATTGGACAGAGCCACCTCCTGTTGCGAGATGAGACCAGGAAGACGGAGGGCGTGCACCCTGACCCCTTCGACCGCTGCTCCCCTCGCCCCTTTGACCAGCTCGGTCGACCCTTCGGCCGAGCCCCCGCCGCGTGCGGCCACACCCATGGCCGTGGCCAGGGCGGTTCCGGAGGGGGCGTCGGGTTTGGTCGAGTGGTGACGTTCGATGATCTCCACCGCCTCGAAGTGCGCGGCAGCGTCGGCGGCGAAGCGCATCATCAGCACTGCGCCGATCGAGAAGTTGGGAATCACCAGCGCCGGAGGCCCTTCGTTGCCCCACATGGAACCAAGTTGCTCGAGGCGCTCCGGGGTGAACCCCGAGGTCCCGACCACGGTGGCCAGGCCACTGGCCCGCCAGGCCCCCAGGTTCTGGAACACCACATCGGGATGAGCCGTTTCCACCATCACGTCGGCGGCGATGGCGGCCGCCTCCCCGGTCACCGGGAGTCCGTGGAGATCGGCTCCGCTCCGGTTCGGGTTGTACAGGGCGACCAGCTCGAGATCGTCGGCGCCCAGGACCGCCTCGGCGATGGGAGTGGCCAGGTTGCCCCCCGCCCCAGAGATGGCGACTCGAATCATGATGTCACGTTAGGGCCGGGCGTTCAGCCCAGGGCCTCCACCAGCGCCTCGTCGAACACCTGCAGCGTCTTGGCCACGTCCTCATCGGTGTGGGCGGCGCACACGAACCAGGGCTCCAGGGCATCGGGACAGGGCATGACGCCACGCCGGATCATCCCGAACAAGACCTCCTCGTACAACGCGTCGTTGTGCTTGGAGGTGTCCCTGAACTCGTTGAGATCGCCCTCGCCGATGAACACCGAGAACATCGACGGGTGCCCGGTCGCCCGGCCCTCGATCCCGCGATCGGCGAGCACCTTCTCGATCCCCTCCATGACGCTCCGTCCGACCTTCTCGATCCGCGCATGGGGCTCGCCGGTGGAGAGCTTGTCGATCGTGGCCGCAGCCGCGGCCACCGCGACGCCATTCCCGGAGTAGGTGCCGGCCTGTGCGATCCCCGACGACCGCCATCCATCGGCGACGCGGTCGGTCATGGCGACAGCGGCCACCGGGAACCCATTGCCCATCGCCTTGGCATAAGTGCCGATGTCCGGCTTCACCCCGAAGCACTCACAGGCACCGCCGTAGGCCACACGGAACCCGGTCTTGACCTCGTCGAAGATCAGCACGGCGCCGTTCTCATCGCATAGACGTCTCAAGCCTTCGAGAAACCCGGGCAGGGGCATGATCCCGAAGGCATTCCCCAACATCGGCTCGACGATGACCGCGGCAATCCGCGGCCCCTCGTCCTGGAAGGCCCGCTCCGCCATCTCGAGATCGTTGAAGGGCAGGGTGCGTATCAGCGACCTGATCGCCTCCGGGATGCCCGAGCTGGACTGAAGGGCGATGGGGCGAAACCTCGAACCGAGCCCTTCGACCGGGACACCGGCCGTCGAGAACAGGACGTAGTCGTGCATCCCGTGGTATTGGCCTTCGAACTTGACGACGATGTCACGCCCGGTGAGGCCACGGGCGAGCCGGATGGCATGCATGGTCGCCTCGGTGCCGGTGTTGGAGAAACGCATCGCGTCCGGCCAGTCGAGGGCAGCCATCACCTTCTCCGCCGCCTCGACCTCGCGCCGCTGGGTCATGGCGAAGCTGGTCGCCTCGCTCGCAGTCTCGGCCACCGCACGCGACACGTCCGGGTCGCCGTGGCCGAGGATGATCGGCCCGAATCCGCACTGATAGTCGATGTAACGCTTGCCGTCCATGTCGATGAGATGCCCGCCCTCGCCGTGGTCGATGACGAGCGTGTCGTCGTTCCCCCAATAACGGAACTGGCTCGACACCCCGTTGACGAGGACCTTTCGCGCCCGCTCGTACCACTCCCGTGTCTGATCGCCCTGGAGGCTCATGTTCTCACTCCTCTCTGAACCACCACGGCTTGGGCACCAGCTCCAGGTTCCAGTGCACATGCCGCGCAGTCGTGAAACTGTCGAGCGCCTCGATACCCAACTCCCTTGCATCCCCGCTTGCTCTGACCCCGCCGAAGGGGGCCGCCAGGTTGTCGACGACCGGGTCGTTGACCCAGACCGTCCCCACCCGCAGCTCCCGATACGCCCGCTCCACCCGAGCCGGGCTCGAGGTGTAGACACTTGCCCCCAGCCCGTACGGTGTGTCCGCCGCCAGTCGGAAGGCGGTGTCATCGTCGTCGAACGGCATGACCGGCATCACAGGCCCGAACGTCTCGTCCCGCATCAGCCCCATCTCGTGATTGACCCCGGCGAGCACCGTCGGTTGCATGAAAAAGCCGGGCCCGTCGATGGCGTGACCGCCCGCCAGGACCTCGGCGCCCTCCGCCACCGCTTCGTCGATCTGCTCGATGATCTGACGTCTTCTCTCGTCACTGCGCATCGGGCCCACCTGGGTGGTCTCCTCGAAAGGGTCGCCCAACCGGACCGCGCCGGTCAGCTTTACCGCGTGCTCCAGGAACTCCTGGTAGCGGGATCGATGCACGTAGACCCGTTCCGTCGACGTGCAAACCTGGCCGGCGTTGAGGAACGAGGCCCAGACCACACCCTCCGCCGCCACTCTCGGGTCCACGTCGTCGAAGACGATCGCCGGGTCTTTGCCCCCGAGTTCCAGATGTGAGGGCTTCGCCGACTCGGCGCAGAGTGCGGCCAGCCGCATTCCCACCTCGGTGGAGCCAGTGAATGCCACCAGGTCGATCCGGGGGTCAGTGACGAGTCCTTCGCCCATGGTCCGTCCCGGGCCCATCACGGTGTTGACCACACCGGCCGGGAGGTGATCGGCGAACACCTCAGCCAGTACCTGGAGCGAGAGAGGGGTCTCCGACGCCGGCTTGATCACCACGGTGTTGCCCACCGCCAAGGCCGGCGCCACCTTGAACACCAGGAGCAGAAGCGGGTAGTTCCACGGCACGAGACAACCGACCACGCCATACGGGGCGCGCATCACGAGGGAGAGCTGGCCGGGATCGTTGGAGGGTGCGATCCGGCCGCCCAGCACCCTGCTCAGCTCGGCGTACTGACGAAACAGGTCGCGCGCCATATCGACGTATAGGTGATTGCGGGTGAGGGGGCGGCCGGTCTCATGGGTGAGGGCGGCGGCCAGGGCGCCTCGGTTGGCCTCTATCCCGTCGGCCAATGCGTGGAGCATGCGACTCCGCTCGGGCTGGGCCATCGCCTGCCAGCCAGGCTGGGAGACGGCGGCCGCGGTGGTGGCAGCTGTGAGCTGGGCCTCGTCGGAGGCGGCGAGCCTGGTGTGCTTCTTGCCGGTGGCCGGATCGATCACATCGAAGTGGGGGCCGGCGCCGGGGACCAATTGACCGTCAATGAGGAGGTGGTCCGTCACCGGGACAATGATACTGAACCACGGTTCAGGGACCGACCGGAGCGGGATTATCCTCGCCTGACCATGGCCACTGACCTGAGACTGTTCATCGATGGCGAGTGGACGGAGGGGACCGGGAACGACCACTACGAGGTGCGCTCACCGTCCACAGGCGAGCACCTCTACAACGTGCCCAAGGCGTCGCCCGCCGACATCGATCGTGCGGTGCGGGCCGCCGGAGAGGCCACGGAGGAGATGCGGCATTGGACTGCCTTCGAGCGGGCCGAGCTCTGCCTTCGCATCTACGACCTCTGGCAGACCCGGGTCGACGACGTAGCCCGGATCCTGTCGATGGAGCAGGGCAAGCCCTACGAGGCCGAGGCCAAGGACGATATCGCCGAGTCCGGTGATTACCTCCAGATCGCGGCCGAGGACGTCAAGCGACTCAAAGGCGAGCTCATCCCGACCACGAGCCGACACCGACGCATGTTCACGGTGCGTCGCCCGGTGGGGGTCTGGGTCGCCATCACCCCCTGGAACTT
>JBOGEV010000108.1:0-31529 GCA_050742015.1 Acidimicrobiia bacterium | reverse complement strand
ACCGACGTCCCGACTCCCGGCTCAGACATCGGCTCCCCTTGCCCCGGCCGCCTCGAGGACTGCGTCGCAGATCCGGGCGTAGCCGCCACACCGGCAGAGGTTGCCCGAAAGCCCCTCCCGGACTTCGGCGGCCGTCGGCCTGGGGACGCGCTCCAACAAGGCGGTCGCCGCCACCACCATGCCCGGGATGCAGAACCCGCATTGGACCGCTCCGGTGTCGAGGAAGCTCTTTTGCAGAGGGGTCATGCCGCCGGATCCCACCCCCTCGATGGTGGTCACCGAGCTCCCTTCGGCTTCGAGGGCGAGGACCAGACAGGAGTTCACCGGTTGGCCGTCGAGGATCATCGTGCAGGCCCCGCACTCCCCTTCGGAACAGCATTCCTTCGACCCGGTCAACTCGAGTCTGGTGCGAACCATGTCGAGCAAGGTCGTCGACGGAGTGACGCTGACGGTTCTCGGGGCGCCATTCACAGTCAGGGTGACGGCTCGCTCGTCCTGGCTCACCTCGCCGCCTCCAACTGATCGCGCGCCGCCCGAAGCGCTCGTCTCGAGTGCACCCGAAGCATGGAGCGTCGGTAATCGGCGCCGGCACGCACGTCGGAGATGGGGCTGGTCACCGAAAGGAGCCGATCCCATCCGTCATCGTCGGCCAGCTCATCGAGATTCGACTCGGCCACCAGCGGAGTTGGCCCGACCGCGCCGAACCCAAAACGGGCTCGGCCTGAGGGGTCCAGGGCACAGGCAAGACTCACCGACGCCAGGTCGACACCTTTGCGACGGGTCACCCGGGCGAAGGCGGAACCGATTGTCGAGGTCGGAATCGGGAGCACCACCTCGGTGACGACCTCCCCGGGGTTCAGCACCGTCGACCCCGGGCCGACGAAGAACTCATCCACCGGCACGTTGCGGGAGCCGTCGGGGCCGGAAATCCTGATCGTCGCGGCGTAGGCGAGGAGAGCAGGTGCGGTGTCCGCCGCCGGCGATGCGTTGCACAGGTTTCCCGCCAGAGTCGCTCGATTGCGGATCTGGACGGATCCGACCACCGACGCTGCCGCCCCGAGCGCGGGAAAATGACTGCTGACGTGCTGGTTCCCGGTCAGCCGGCTCATCACCACCCGCCCCCCGATTCGGAGCTGCCCGTCGTCGATTTCGATCTGATTGCCGATCTCGGCCACGGACTTCAGGTCGACGACCAGTGCCGGTCGGGTCTTGCGATGGCGGATGGCTACCAGCAGGTCGGTTCCCCCCGCCAATGCCACAGCATCGTCGCCCATCAGCATTTCGGAGGCATCGCCGATGGTGTGGGGCCGCCGGTAGTCGAAGCTGGTCATGCCGTGAGTCGCATCGCTCAGGCCGTGATCGGGCGAGACTGGAGGACGAACAACTCGTCGGCCTCGAATGCCCATTCGATGTCCTGTGGCGAACCGCCCGAGGCCTCCAGCTCGAGCCCGACGGCGACGAGGCGAGCGATCTCTGCTTCGTCGAGGACTTGGGTGACAGCCGTTTCTTCGTCGAGCTCGACGGTCATCGTCCCCCCGTCGGCGTCGCGCACGATCATCCGATCCTGACGGGCGACCCGGGCCTTCTTCAGTCTTCCGTCACGTCTCGCCAGATAGTGGTCGGGGGTGATCAGCCCCGATACCAGGGCCTCTCCCAGCCCGAACGCCGCCTCGATGACCATCTGGTCGCTGCGCCGTCGGATCGGGTCGGTGGTGAACATGACACCCGACTTGTCCGAGGCGATCTGCTTCTGCACCACGACGGCCATACCGAGATCGCGAAGAGATCCCTTCTTCTGGCGGTAGAAGAGCGCCCTCTCCGAGAAGAAGGAAGCCCAGCACTCGACGACCTTGTCGAGCACGGCATCGGCACCGACCACGTTGAGGAAAGTCTCCTGCTGCCCGGCGAAACTCGCCGTCTCGCCGTCCTCGGCGCATGCGCTCGACCTCACCGCGACGAATGTGCTCGTTCCCAGCTCGGCGTAGGCATCGGAGATCTCCAAGGCCAGCTCCTCCCACGGAGAGGCGCCGGTCACCATGAGTTGGATCTGCTCGGCCACCGCGCTGTTGTCCCCGGCGCCGAAGGAGGAGGCGAGAGACTCGACCTCGTCGAGTAGCCCTTGTTTGGTGAGTGAATCCCTGAGCGCGGCTGCGGTGATCACGAAACCGGGAGGGACCGGCATGCCCGAGGCACGCATCCTGCCCAGACTTGCCCCCTTGCCTCCGGCTATCTCGGTCTGGTGGCAAGCGGCCTCATCCAGCCAGATCACGTGCCCGCTCGCCATCAGTGGCGCAGCCTCATGAGGTGAGCAGGTCCGAGGCCGGAGCTTCCCGGGCCACGTAGTCGTCGGGGAGGATCTCAACGACCCCCGTCGAGCCGTTGACCCGAACGAGGTCGCCGGTCTTGATCTTCTGTGTGGCTACCGAGGTCCCAATCACAGCGGGGATACCGAACTCTCTCGAGAGGACCGCAGGGTGGGAAGCGGCTCCGCCGGCGTCGGAGACCAACCCGCTGATCCTCGTGAAGAGGGTCACCCATGCCGGGTTGGTCATCTGACAGACGAGGATCTCCCCTTTCTCGACCTCATCGAACTGCTCCGGGCTCAGCACCACTCTCGCCACACCCTCGATGACGCCTGCGGACGCGGCCAACCCCTCGACCCGATCCTCGGCCACGGCATAGTCCCGGTCGAGACGCTCAGGGAACCCCCAGAGTGGGAGATAGGGGAAGGCCAACGCCTCTTCGGTGGCGGTCCCCACCCAGTCGCGGGGCCGGATCTCGTAGGCGTCTTCCCGCTGGTCCCGGCGGTCGGAGATCAGGTCGCGAACGTCCGAGCCCTCGGGATCCGCCATCAGGTACCGGAGCTCGTTGTACTTGAGGAACATGACGTCGTTCGGGTCGCCGATGGCGCCCTGGGTCGCCAGGTGCCTTCCGATGCAGACGAGCACCAGACGGACGTGGGCGTTGGTGCCCTGGTCGATGTAGAAGTGGTGGTCGGGCGTAAGAGGGGCCATGCTGGCATTGGTGTCGTGTGCCTGCTTCATGCGCTCCAGCGCCTCACCTTCCAGCCCGTCCAACAACTCGTCGGCTGCCGCGTCGAGGTCCTTCTTCAACGCGCCGATGGCCGCCGGGTAGTCGTAGTCGGTGTCGACGTAGCCCTTGATCACCTCCAGGATCGGCTCAGGCGTCTCGTAGCGGGTCGGGAACACGAACTCGTGGCTCCACACTGCGTGCCAGCCGAACTCCTTCTGGTAGGGGCGAAGCCGTTCTTCGAGGAATCTCACGCCCCTCTCGCTCCCGTTCAGCGCAGCGAGGATGTCGACCCCCGTCTCCCGGGCGAAGAGGGCGGAGAGCTCCTCGTCCTCCATGACCTCGCCCTTCATCTTCCAGAGCGCCTCGATCGAGTCCCAGTTCCGGTCGCTCGCCGAGTTCTGCAGCCGGCCCAACAGCGTCGGGTCGACACCGTCCTTCAGCTCCTCGACAGCAGCCTGAAGGGCGAGAGTCGCCGAGAGCTGTGAGAAGTTGAGCATCCAATGGATCTTCCAGTGGCGGTCGTGGATGTCGATTGCGTCCTCGAGGATTGTCGCCCACTCCATCAGCGGGATCTCCTCCCAGCGCTCGATCTTCTCCTCGAGGTACTCGAAGTTCCGGATCATCTCGGGGACGAGGCGGGTGGACCACCAGTCGGCGAAATGGGCCCCGTAGGTCGGGAGCACCGCGTTGAGATATGAGCCGATCTGCTCCGGGTACCCGGGGTCGTCGACCGGGGTCCGCGGCGCGTACCGGTTGCCCAGCTCGACTCCCTCCACGGTCGTCCCCGGCTGGGCGGGGATGGCGGCCGTGTAGAGGTACCCGTTGATGTTCTTGGCGATCCAGTCCGAGGCAAAGGGTGTGCCGAACCGTCGGAACATGTGGTCACAGGTCAGCCACCAGCCTCCGATGTCGAAGTACATCGGGGAGAGCGGCTGGGGGCAGTGCAGGTCGTCGAAGAACCAAAACAGGCCCTTCTCCTCCTCGCTGGCCCAGTCGATTGGGAATTCTTCGTCGCCCAGGAACTGCTTCAGGACCTTGCCGTCATCGCCCACGGGGCTCTCCTTCCTCAGACCTCGGAATCCGAATCGGATGCTTCGAGATGCCGATTATGGCCTACAGAGCACCGGGCTCAGACAGCCCGGGCTCCTGATAAGTTGGCTAGACAGTTCTTGGAGGATCCCATGAAGTCTCACACCGTCGCAATGCTCGGCACCGGTCTCATCGGGGACTTCTACACCAAGAGCCTCCACGGCCAACGCAACCGCGACCGGGTGGGCGTCGTCTACTCACGATCCGAGGACAGGGGCAGAGCCTTCAGCGAGCGTTGGGGTGTCCCCGAGCACACCACGTCAATAGCGGAGGCGATCAACCACGACGAGGTCGACACCGTCGTCGTCGGATTGCCCAACTTCCTGCACGAGGAGGTCATCACCGCCGCGGCCGACGCCGGGAAGGCGGTGCTCTGCACCAAACCGCTGGCGCGCAGTGGCGAGGAGGCGAAGCGGATCCTGGACAAGGTGGAGTCGGCCGGGGTGTTCGCCGGTTACCTCGAGGACCTCTGCTATACACCGAAGGCCCTGAGGGCGGTTGAGACGATCGAATCCGGGCGGATCGGCGAGGTGACCTGGGTCAGGTCGCGCGAGACCCACCCCGGGCCCCACAGTGCCTGGTTCTGGGACAGCACCAAGGCCGGAGGCGGAGCGATCGTCGATCTCGGGTGTCATTGCATCGAGATCATCCGTTCCTTCGTCGGAAAAGAAAACCGTCCGGTTGAGGTCATGGCATGGGCCGACACCCTGGTCCACCCCATCGAGGCCGAGGACAACGCCGTCGTCCTGATCAAGTTCGAGTCGGGCGCCCTTGGCCAGTTCGAGGTGTCCTGGACATTCCGGGGGGGTATGGATCTTCGTGACGAGGTGGCCGGCACCGAGGGGACGATCTGGCTCAACCACTTCCTGCGCACCGGATTCGAGATCTACTCCTCCGGGGGTGGCGAGGGTTATGTCGCCGAGAAGCTGGAGTCGTCAGAAGGCTGGCTGTTCCCGGTGGGTGATGAGATTTCCGAGCTCGGCTACGTCGACATGTTCACCGACATGTTCGATGCCATGGACGAAGGGCGTGAGCCGCGGGAGACGTTCTACGACGGGTACGTCGTCAACGCGGTCATGGACGCCGCCTACCGGTCGGCGGCGTCGCGACGGTGGGAGCCGGTCGAGGTCGAGTGGCGGG
Organism: Acidimicrobiia bacterium; assembly: GCA_050742015.1. Lineage (GTDB taxonomy): Bacteria > Actinomycetota > Acidimicrobiia > Spongiisociales > ZC4RG35 > JARDZU01. Next base: position 26,267 of record JBOGEV010000108.1, on the reverse strand, counting down.
GAGGGACGACTCCGAGGATCGAGAAGAAGGCGGATCTCCACGACGGCCACGCCATCGTCAAGCAGGAGATCCTGCCCGATGGGCGGGTCAAGTTGATGCTCTCCCACAAGGACACCGGCGAGGTCTTCGACCTCGTGACCGACTGACCACGTGGTTCAGAGTCGGCGGAGGTAGCGGGCGGGATTGGTCACGAACAGCGTCTCGACCAGCCCGGGGGAGAGCTCGGTGATCGAGGACCGATACAGCGCCGCCAGCCCCGGGGAACCACCCAGTGTCGACCACAGCGATCGGCGTGCCCCGTCGGTGCCGAGGAGGATCTGGTGCTCGAAGCCTTGCTCGACCATCGCCGACACCAAACCAAACGTCCGGGCCGGGTCTCGAAGACCTTGGTCGTAACAGAGCATGACCCCGGTGGCGAGCAGGTCACGGTGATATCCGGCATCGACGACCTTGTCGGTGTGGGAAAGGGCAATCCTTTCCGCGGCGACTCCCAGCCCGTTCAGTCGCTCGACCTGCCCCATCCCTCCTCGACCGCCTTCGGTGTGGGTCAGGACCGGCACCCCGGTGCGGCCAACCGTGATCGCCGCCGCCTCGAACAAGCGCTCGTCCCTCGGGCTCAGCTGGTCGCCCAGGGTCGCCACCTTGACGATCCCGGCCACGGCTTCGGTGCGGTCGATCGACGCACCCAGGTAATCGTGCCGATCGATCCCCTCCTCGATGTCGGCAATGAAGCGCGCTGCCAACTCCTCGGGCGACTCTTCACGGGTCCAGGAGACGCCCGCGTAGTACTTCTCGGTGTGGAGCCCGGTGGCCGCCACAACCCTCATCCCGGTGAGGACACTGATCCGGGCCAAACGCTCGGGATCGCGACCGGAGGCCGCCGGCATGGCGTCCACCATGGTCCGGACGCCGGCAGCGACGCAGGTACCGACCTCGGCTACCGCCTCGTCGACAGAGCCGAGGTGGATATGGGGCATTGTCTCCGCCACGAGCGGGGTGTCGATGATCAGGTGCTCATGCACGTAGGTGGGGCCGGCTTGCTCGGCGGGGAGGTCGCCTCCGATGGTCCTGATGACGCCCGTCATCCCGTGAGCTCGAGCAGGGCACCGTCTTCGAGGAGGCGGGCCCGGATCGCCGGGAGGTCGACCTGTCTCACCAGGCCGTCTCCTTTCGCCGCCAGCGCGGCGACGGTGCCGGCGGCCTGTCCCATCGCCATGCACTGAGCCATGGAGCGAATCGAGGCGTGGGCGTCGTGGGTCGCCGAGAAGCAGCGTCCGGGAGTGAGGACGTTGGTCCCGTCCCTGGGGATGAGGGATGCCAGCGGGATGCCGACCGCTTTTCCCTCCGGCAAGTATTCCCAGGTGGTGCCGGCACCCGGCACGTGGTCCTCGATCGGCGCCCCGCACAACCCGATCTGGTCGTCGAACTGGCGTGCCGACATGACGTCGTCCCGTGTGACCCGATAGTCGCCATGGACCCGTCTGGTCTCCCGCATCCCGATCTGGCTGCTCGATGCGATCAGCGAGGCATGTTCGTAGCCGGGCACGTTGTCAACGAGAAAGCGGGCGTATTCGAGTGCCTGTCGTCGCCCCTCCATCTCTGCCTCGCTCAGGACATCGGGGTCGGTGGCATTGACGATTGTGCCGTCGCCGAGACGCCTGACGTGGTCGAGTCGGGTCATGACCGTCGCCGTGACGCCGTTCACCGGTGTGATGTGGTCACTCCCCTCGCGTCGTGGCAGGTCGTAGTCACCTGAGCCGGCGGCCTCTGCCATCAGCTCGTGCAACTGCTCCTTGGAGATGGTCTTGCGGCGGGCGTGGTCCACGTTCGCCATCCGAAACGTGGTGGTCAGCGTCTGTGCCGGGTCGATCTCGCCGGCGAGCTCGTAGGAGAACCCGGCGTGATGTGACACGTCGGCATCTCCCGAGGCATCGACGAACACCTTCCCCTCGACGGCGCGCAGACCCGCCTTGGTGGCCATCAGCAGGCTGGTGATCCGGCCGTCCGACACCTCCACGTCCTGGACGAAAGTGTGGAGCAGGACGCGCACCCCTGCGTCCGTGGCCAGGGTCTCCCAGACCACCTTCAGATGCTCGGCGAGATAGGTCACGCCGGTACCCGCCCCGTATGTGTTGGGGCGCTCCAAGACCGGGCCCAGCCGACGCAACCCGGCGATGACATCGACACCGATTCCCCCGACCACCTTCAGCGACCGCTCGCCCGGTGTGTAGAAGCCGTAGAAGGTGTCCAGCACCGCGGTCGAGTTGCCTCCAAGGAACGGGAGCTTCTCGACGAGGAGGGTGCTCGCCCCGGCGCGGGCCGAGGCGATGGCGGCGCTCGACCCGGCGGCACCGGAACCGACGACGACCACGTCGAAGGTCCCGATCCCCTCCGCTGCCATGTCAGTGGACGTAGGGCTGGAGTACGTCGCGTGCGATCAGGAAGCCGCGCTTGACCAGCTCGTCGGTCTTCTCGAAGCCACGGTCCTCGTGCTCGATGATGATCGGGCCGTCGTACCCGGCGCGATAGAGAGCGGAGAAGACCACGCCCCAATCGACGTGGCCCAGACCGGGGAGACGGGGGATCTGCCACCCGATGCCCGAGGAGAGCGTGCCGTTTTCGTAGAGACCTTCGTAGTCGATCATGACGTCCTTGGCTTGAAAGTGGTAGAAGCGCTCGCCGAACTCGAGGATGGCACTCTCGATATCGATCATGAGCCACACCAGATGGGAAGGGTCGAAGTTGAGGCCGATCGTCTCCCCGAACTCCTCGAACATGCGACGCCAGATCCTGGGGTTGTAAGCCAGGTTGTGGCCCGAAGGCCACTCGTCCCTGGAGAAGATCATCGGGCAGTTCTCGATTGCGATCCTGACCCCGTTCTCCTCTGCAGCCGAGATGAGCTCGGGCCAGACCTGAGTGGCCTTCTCCCAGTTCTCGTCCTGGGTCAGCGAGCTATCGGCGCCGATGAAGGTGTTGACCACCGGCACGCCCATCTTGCCGGCGGCGACCATCACCTTCTTCAGGTGGTCGATGACCATGCGGGCGTGGTCGGAGTCGGGATGCAACGGGTTCGGGTAGTAACCCAGGCCCGAGATCTCGAGACCACGGGCGCTCATGCCCTCCACTATCTCCGACGCCGCTGCGTCGGAGATGCCATCGACGTCGATGTGGCTCGTTCCCGCGTACCGGCGGGTGTCGCCACTGGACGCGGGCCAGCAGGCGATCTCGATCGTGGTGAATCCGTTCTCGGCGGTCCAGTCGGCCACCTCGTCGAGTGCCGTCTCCGGGAACGGCGCGGTCAGAAGCCCCAGCTTCATCATTTCCTCCTCATCTGCCTACGGCTGTCCATCGTTGGGTTTCGTGACTCGTGGCGACGGCATCGGTCACCAGGACCGCGTCGTGACCGTCGGCGAAGGTCGAGTACGCCGGGCTGTCGGAGGGGGATCCTGTGGCAACATCGGCGTAGATCCTCGAGAAGAGTGCCCGGAAGGTGTCGGGGAAGCCCTCGACATGTCCCCCGGGGTAGGCGATGAGTGCCGAAGCCTCCGGGGCAAAGAGGGCTGGGTCACGGCTCAGCACCTCGTTGGGCCGGCCCCGGTGCCCGATCAGGAGGTCGTCGGGCTCGGCGGAGTGCCAACTGAGCGCCGACTGGCTCCCGGCTATCTCGTAGCGCAGTGAGTTCTTCTGACCCGCCGACACCTGGGAGATGGTGACTGCTCCCCGGGCCCCGTCCTCGTAGCGGAGGAGGATCCCCGCTGCGTCGTCGCTGCTCATCTCCTCCTCGATCAGGTCATCGGTGTCCGACACGGCAGCGAATGTCTCCACCGGCCCGGCCGGGTGTCGGCGGATTGGCACCAGGGTGTGCAGATCGGCCATCACCTCGCTGACGCGGCAGCCGGAGATGAACCGGGTCAGGTCAAGCCAGTGCGACCCGATGTCGGCGACGGCCCGGAGTCGGCCCGCCTCTTCGGGCTGGAGACGCCAGTTCCAATCGGTGTCGAGCAACAGCCAATCCTGGTGATAGGACCCGGTGATGAACCGGGGCCGCCCGATCTCGCCATTGGCCACCATGGCCATCGCCTGGTGGTTGGCCGGGTAGAAACGGATGTTGAAGCAGACCGCGTTGACCAAGCCGGATTCCCCCGCGCGGGCCGCCAGGTCGGCCGTGTCCTCCGAGCTCAGTGCCAACGGCTTCTCGCAGACGACGTGCTTGCCGCCGGCGAGGGCGATCCTCGCCTGATCGGCGTGGGCAAAGTTGGGGCTGGCGATGTGGATCACGTCGATCGCGGGGTCGGCTGCCATCTCCTCGATGCTCTCGTAGACCCGGCCCAGTCCCAGCGCCTCCGCCTTGTCCCGGGCTCGCTCCGGCGAGGAGCCGACGATCCCGACCACCTCGACACCGAGGCGGCGCAGCGCCTCGACATGGGTGACACCGATGAAGCCGACTCCCACCACTCCCGCCTTGATGTCGTTGTCAGGCATGCATCTCCAACCGGTTTCGGACCCGGAGGATAAGCAGTCGGCTCCCTTGGTCGGAGAGGATTGTCGCCCCGGATGTAAACGTTTGCCGTCTCAGTGGACATGGTCCGTGATGTATGCGACACTCCCGCTTCGCCCTTCGGGCACTAGGAGGAATCCCCATATGATCAAAAAGTCATGGTTCAGGAACGCGACGGCAATGCTCGCGTTCTCACTACTGCTCTTTGCCTGCGGAGATGGCGGCGGCACGGCGACGACGGAAGCCGATACCGCAACCACCGAAGCTCCAGCGACCACTGAGGCGGCCCCAGGGACCACCGAGGCCCCTGCGACCACCGAGCCTATGGCCGATGGTTACCGCATCGGGTACTCGAACGGTGGCGGCGTGGGCAACGGCTTCAGGGAGGAGCAGGTCTGCACGGCCAAGGCCGAGGCACTGTCCTCGGGTCAGGTGACAGAACTGGTCACGATTCACCGCAACACGGACGCAGCCGGCCAGCTCTCGGACATCCGAGACCTGATCGCAGCGGACGTCGATGCGATCGTCTTCAACCCGAACGACCCTGAGGCGCTCAACCCGGCGCTGGACGAGGCGAATGCCGCCGGCATCCGCACCATCTCGGTAGACGCATTCGTCACCCACGAGGACACCTACAACCTCTACAACAACCAGATCGAGTACGCCCGCCTGGGTGCGACCTGGCTGTTCGAGCAGATGGGCGGCGAGGGCAACGTCTACTACATGCGCGGGTTTGCCGGTCATCCGGCCGACTCGGATCGTCACATCGGCTTCCAGGAGGTCCTCGCCGACTACCCCGGAATCACGGTCATTCCCAGCATCGAGGGTGAGCACACCGGATGGGATCCGGCGACCACGACTCAGCTGATCAACGACTGGATCGCCAGCGGTCAGTACGGGGACACCAACGGCATCTGGACGTCCGGGATGGACTCCCAGGTCGTCGACGCCGTGCAGCAGGCAAACCTGGAGTTCGTGCCGATTGTGGGCGCCGACCTCGGTGCCTTCGTGACGCAGCTGCTCGACACTGAGGGCTTCGCCGGTCTCGAGGGCTCGGCGGTGACCAATACCGCGGCCGTCGGAGGAGCCGGAGTCGCTCTGGCCCTGAAGCTGCTCAACGGTGAGGAAGTCGAGACGGCCGCTGATGCCTCGCAGCCGAACACGGTCCTTCTCGACCCGGTTCTCGCCGACAACACCACCGACGAGGGCAAGGCCACGCTCGAGTCGTGGCAGGTGGACGGGCTCGACCCGCTGTGGCCGCTCGGCCTTCAGATCGAAGGTTGGACCACTTACACGCCCGAGCAGGCCGTCGCCTGCCTTGGCCCCGGCGAGTAGATACTCGCTGGTCTCTTGATCCGCTGATGCGCCGGCGATCCCCGATCTCCGGCGCATCAGCCTTTTTCGGGCCTCCCTTCGGGCAGCATGACCTCCGGTAACACCGAATACCTGCTCGAGGCCACTGATGTGTCCAAGCGGTACGGCGCCGTCGTAGCGCTCGAGTCGGCCTCGTTGCATGTGCGACCCGGTGAGTCACATGCCTTGATGGGCGCCAACGGCGCAGGCAAGAGCACCCTGGTCAAGATCCTCACCGGTGCGGTCAGGCCCGACGGGGGCACGATCACGGTCCGGGGCAAGGAGCGCACCGTCCATTCCCCCGCCGAGGCCCGTCGTGGCGGCCTGGTCTCCGTGTACCAGGAGCCGTCGCTGATTCCTGACCTCGACATCTCCTCCAACCTGCGTCTGACCGAGACCCCGTTCGGGCCCTTCCGCGAGTGGATCAACGTGCTCGGCCTGGAGCGGCTCGATCTGTCGAGCATGGCGCGGGATCTGCCACTAGCCACGCTCAGGATCATCGACCTGGCCCGTGCCCTCGCCATCGAGCCGGACGTGCTCATGCTCGACGAGATAACCGCGGCGCTACCCGCCAACCTGACCGAGCGCGTCCTCGAGGTGGTCGACAATCAGGCCGGCGGCCATGGGAGCATCATCTTCATCTCCCACCGCATGACCGAGATCGCCTCGGTCTGCGACCGCGCAACCGTCCTCCGGGAAGGCGAGACGGTCGGCGTCGTCGATGTGACCGCGGACTCGGCTGATGAGATCGTGGAGCTGATGCTCGGCGAGGTCGTGGGCGACATGCCGGAACGGGAACGCCGGTCTCCTGTGCAGAAGCAAGACGAACGGCCCCGACTCGAGGTCCGTGGCCTTGGATCGAGCTCCCGCCTACGCGACGTCACCTTCGAGCTGCGCGCCGGAGAGGTGCTCGGGTTGGTGGCTCTCGAGGGCCAGGGTCAGGATGAGCTCTTCGACATCCTCGCCGGGTCGGAACACCCCAGCGCGGGAGAGGTTCTCGTCGACGGAAACGCGGTCTCGTTCCGGCATCCTGCGGACGCGATCCGCGCCGGCATCGTGTATGTGCCGGCCGATCGCGCCGAGGCCCTGCTGATGCAGCGCTCGGTGCGAGAGAACATCGCTTTGCCTTTCAGTGCCGGTGTCGCCAGGTGGGGCCCGATCAACAGGAGGAAGGAAACCCCCAAGGTCGACAAGGCGATCGAGACCCTTCAAATCGATACCCGAGCGCAGAACGAGGTCCGTCTCCTCTCCGGGGGCAACCAGCAAAAGGTGACCATCGCCCGCTGGGTCGCCGGCGGGGTCCAGACCATGCTCTGTTTCGACCTGACCCGTGGGATCGACATTCGCACCAAGCAGCAGATCTATCTGCTGTTACGCGAGCTCGCCGAGGCGGGTGCGGCGGTTCTGCTCTACACGTCCGAGTTGAGCGAGATCCAGCTCGTCTGTGACCGTGCCATCGTCATCTTCGGTGGCGAGGTCGTTGCCGAGATCGACGCGGTGGATGCCGACGAAGCAACCCTGCTCAAGGCGGCTCACAACCTTCGAGCGGACGCGCCGCTCCCCGAGGAAGTGGTCGCCGCCACGCACGACACTGCCGCCGACCCGCGCGTGAATGAGCCCGGGAGGGACGATCTGTGAGCGTCACAGCCACCGCGCCCGAGAAGACGGTCACGCGGTCGGGAGGGGGGGTCTCCTCTGCAATACGTCGTAACGGCTGGACTCTCGGCCTCGTCGGGATCCTCATTCTCCTTCTCGTGTTCACGAGGATCATCCAACCCACCTACGGGCCGGGAGGCGTTCAAGGGCTGGCGATCTCCGTGTTGCCGCTGGCGCTGGCCGCGGTGGCCCAGACCTGTGCCGTGATCGCCCGGGGAATCGACCTCTCGGTGGGCTCGATGATGGCGCTCACCAGTGTCATCTCGGCGAGGCTCATGGAGGACCAGAGCGAGGGGTTCGCTGTCCTCGTCGTCATCGGTGTTCTCCTCTTGGGCCTGGTGCTCGGCGCGGTGAATGGCGCCCTGATAGTCGTGACACGGGTCCCCGACATCGTCGTGACCCTGGCGATGCTCTTCGTCTGGGCCGGCTGCGCATTGCTGGTGCTCAACACTCCGGGTGGCGGATCGGCGGAGTGGCTGCGCGGCCTCACCCAGGGTTCGGTGATCAGCGGGTGGATCCCGAAAGCGGCGCTGGTGCTGATCGTGGTCATTGCAGTGATCTGGATCCCGATCAGGCGATCGAAGCTGGGGTTGTCGCTCTACGCCATCGGTAGCGACCCACTGGCGGCGTTCCGGAGCGGTGTTTCTGTCTCCCGCACCAGGATTCTCGCCTACATGTTGGCCGGTCTGTTCTCCGCCCTCGCCGGTCTCAGCCTCACCGCCAGCACGGGCATCGGCACCCCGGTCCCGGGCCCCTACACCCTCCTCAGCGTGGCTGCCGTCGTGCTGGGCGGAGTGAGCCTGGCCGGCGGTCGGGGTGGTGTCTTCGGCCCGGTGGTGGCAGTCGTGATCCTCTCCCTGCTGCGGACCGACATGACGTTCCTCAACCTCAACACCAATCTGGCGACGGTGGCACAGGGCCTGATCCTGGTCGGAGTGGTGATGGTGGGGAGCCTGATCCAGTTGCGACGGAAAGAGATATGAGCACCGTCGTGACCTCTCCGAGCGAGCGACCCAGGTTGCTCACCGCGGCCGGCTGGGGGGCCCTCTTTCGGGAGCGGCCCATCGTCCCGCTATTGGGTCTGCTCGCCCTCCTCGTCGTGCTCAGCGAGGTGATCCGCCCCGGCATCGTGAGCCCGAACTGGGGAGGGGTGATGGTCCGCGCCGCCATTCCGCTGGCGATTCTGGCGGCAAGTCAGACCATGACGATGCTGACCGCGGGCATCGACCTATCGGTGGGTGCGGTCGCCTCGATGTCGGGGTTCCTCGTTGCGACTTTGGTGGGTGATACCGGGCTCGCAGTGGCGATTCTCATCGCGCTGGCGGTGGCCGGCATCGTCGGCCTCGTAACCGGGATTGGAGTGGGCATCTTCCGAGTCCACCCGCTGATCATGACCCTCGGCATGAGCCTGGTCGTGCTGGGGTTCGCCAACGTCTGGCAGATCGAGATGGTTCAGACCGGGGCTGGCGTCCCGGATGCGTTCCGGCAGTTGGGGGCGGGCATGTTCTTCGGCGTCGTCCCGAGGAGCCTCCTGGTGTTCGTGCCTCTGGCCCTTCTCATCATCTTCATCCTGAACGGGACGGGGTATGGCCGGCTCCTCTACGCCATAGGTGACAATCCGGTGGCGTCGCGACTGTCGGGCGTTCGTTCCTGGCGAGTGCTGCTGGTGCTCTACGTGATCTCGGCGGTCCTCGCCGGCATCGCCGGGTTCCTCTACTCGGGGCTGACCAACGTGGCGAGCGTCACCCTGGCCGATTCCGCCCTCCTCCCCTCCGTGGCGGCGGCGGTGATCGGGGGGACCTCCATCCTCGGGGGCCGCGGCGGCTTCGGAGGCACCATCGTCGGCGCCCTGATCCTGACCGTCATCTCGTCGATTCTGTCGTCGCTGGGCTACCCCGAGGCGGTGCGCCAGATCCTGTACGGCGCGATAATCATCTTCGTGGCCGCGGCCTACACCCGCATCACATCCGAGACCTGAGGACCTCTAAGTCAGCGATCGGTTGGCGGGGATCCGGTAGCTGTCGTCCCAGGGCCTGACCCGTTCGAAAGCGGCACCGGCGGTGAGCACGTCGACATCGGCGGCTCGTCGCCCGATGACCTGCATCCCCACCGGCAAACCCTTGCTCAGCCCAGCAGGCAATGAGACCGCCGGATGACCGGTGAAGTTGGTGAAGTAGGTCATGCACCATCCGATCAGAGGGTCGACCTCGACCCCCTCGATCATGGTCGGGCCCCGGGTCTCACCCGTGGTCAGGTTCTCGACGGGCATGCAGGCCAGCGTCGGTGATACCAGGATCTCATGGTCGCCCAGGATCGTCTGCAACGCGTCGTAGACCACCGTGCGGCGCGAGTTGTCGTCGAAGTACTCCATTGCCGACATCGAGGCCACGTGATCGGCCCAGCGGAGGAACTCGGGGGGAAGATCGGAGCGGTGTTCGCCCAGGATGTCCAGACCGCCCTGCGCCAGGTTGGCGAAGGCGTCGAGACTGAGCGGCATGATGAGACGGCACCAGAGGTCGGCCAACTCGCGCTGATCGAGTTCGATGTCGATGTCCACCTCGACGATGTCGGCCCCGGCCTCCTCGAAGGCCCGAACCGCCTCCTCGACCACGGCGGCCACCTCAGGCTGCACCGGATACACCCCTAGATCCGGCGAGTAGGCCACCTTCCACCCTTCGATTCCCCGATCGAGAGCCGCCGGGAAATCGGGCTTGTCGAGGGCACAGAAGGGGTCGCCGGGGTGGGGACCGGCGAGCACGCTCATGGCCAGGGCGGCATCCTCGACCGTCCTCGTGATCGGGCCCTCGTAGATGAACGGGGACACACCGGAGAAGGCGTTCGGCCTCAGGATCGACGGGACGCGCCCCGCCGACGGCTGGTAACCGACCACACCGCACCAGGCGGCGGGGATCCGTATCGAGCCCCCGCCGTCGGTGCCTTCGGCGATCGGCACCAGGCCGTCGGCGACCGCTGCAGCCGAACCGCCCGAGGAGCCGCCGCTGTTGCGGGTGGTGTCGAACGGGTTCCGGGTCGGGCCGAAGAGGTAGTTGTCGCAGGCTCCGCGGAAGCCGAGCGCAGGGCTGTTGCCCTTGCCGATGATGATCGCCCCGGCACCCTCCATCCGCTCGGCCCATACGCAGTGGGTGTCGATGGAGAAGTCGGCCATCGCCGGGATGCCGCCGAAGGTCGCCGGCCAGCCTGGCTTGAAGTCGAACAGGTCCTTCATGAGGACAGGCACACCGAGCAGGGGGCCGCCCGTCTCGCCACGGGCCAAAGCCTCCCCGGCCTGTCGGGCCGACTCCAGGGCCTCGTCGAAGCCGCGGAACACGATCGCATTGAGACTGGGCTCGCGGGCCTCGACCCGGCGCAGGGTCTCCTCCATGACCTCCAGCGGAGACACCCTGCGCCCGGCGATGTCGGCCGCGAGCTCGGCAGCAGAGCGATAGGCCAGTTCCGTGTCTCCCATGACTCCTCCTCCGAAGCCGAATGTCGGGCTCGAAGCCAATATTGGTGATCGTGGCAAACGTTTACAAGGGAGGAGAGCCCCTGGTTACCCTGGCTCCCGTGTCATCGAAGCAACCTGTTTCGCCGGCGGAACATGGGGAGACCGTGCATTCGCTCCGTCATGTGGCCCAGTTGGCCGGGGTGTCGGTGGCCACTGCGTCGAGGGTGATGTCGGGATCGACTCATCCGGTGAGCGACGTCACACGCCAACGGGTCCTTTCCGCCGCCGACATGCTCTCCTTCGAGCCGAATCGGCTGGCGAGGGCGCTGGTGACGGCCCGGTCGCAGACTGTGGGCGTGATCGTCCACGACATCTCCGATCCGTACTTCGGGGACATCGTCAAGGGGCTCGAAGACGGCATCCATGCCGAGGACTATCGCCTGTTCGTGGCCAGCTCGGACCGCGACCCGGAGAAGGAGCTCAACTACGTCCGGGCTTTCCATGCCCACCAGGTCGATGCCATCGTATTCGCTGCCAGCTCGCTGACCGACCCGGCCTACATCGAGACCCTGACCTCCCTGGCCACTCGCTTCCAGAGGCGCGGTGGGGTCATCGTCGTGCTGTCCGACCACGTGCTCGAGGGGCCCCGGGTTCGCTTCGACAATCGTCGGGCTGTCGCCGAGATGGTCGGCTATCTGGTGAAGCGTGGCCACCGTCACGTCGGGTACATCAGTGGTCCGGCCGAGCTCGAGGTGACTCAGGTCAGGCTCGCCGGATACACCGCGGCTGCGGCCGAGTTCGGCCTTCCCACCGGACCGGAGTACATCGTCGATGGGCGATTCACGGTCAGGGGAGGGGGAGCGGCGCTGAAAGAGCTGATGGGTCGCGTCCAGTTGACGGCGGTGCTGGCTGCCAACGACCTGATGGCGATCGGTGCGACCCGCCAGCTCCTCGCCTCGGGAATCGCAGTCCCCGACGACGTGTCCGTCGCAGGTTTCGATGACATCCCGATCGCCGAGTACGGCCCGGTCCCCCTGACCACGATGCGGGTGCCGACATATGAGATCGGTCGTCAGGGAGCGGCACTCCTCCTCGAAGCACTCGGAACAGGCGAGACCGACGAAGTCCTCGTAGGTGGCGAGATAATCGAGCGGGAGTCGGTGGCCTCGATTCGGGGGACGGGATGACCGATCGAGGTCTCGCCGAGCTGGCCCAGGACTTGGGGGACGCATGGCGTCGCGCCGTCACCGTCCCGGCGCCCTCGACCTTGCAGCCATCCCTCACCACCGAAGATGCCTACGCCATCCAGGATCTCATCATCCGGAAACGTATCGAGGAAGGCCGCCGGATCGCTGGTTGGAAGCTCGGGCTCACCTCGTCACCGCCCCCGGTCACACCGATCGTCGGCACCTTGCTCGACGACATGGTCATCCCCTCGGGATCTGAGCTCTCCTTGTCGACGATGGTCGGTCCCATGGTCGAGGCCGAGGTCGTGGTCCGGATCGGCGAGCTCCTCGAGGACCCCCGCAGTGCCGTCGAATTGGCCGAGGGGCCCCATGAGATCGGCCCCGGCATGGAAGTCATCGACTACCGCACGACCAACAGCGCTGGCTCCATCGACTGGATCGCAGACAACTCCACGGTCGCCTACGCGGTGGTGGGCGACCTGGCCCCTGTGGCCGATCTCGACCCGGCCCAGATCGAATCCTCCCTCTCCCAGGACGGTCGGCACCTGGCCTCCGGGCGTGGCGACCTGGTCATGGGAAACCCGCTGGAGGCGGTGGCGTGGCTGTCGCGACACCTCGTCGAACGAGGCCGTCCGCTGCAATCAGGTGACGTCGTCCTCACTGGATCGCTCACCGGTCATCATCTGGTGCCCTCCGCCGATGTCGAATTCACCGCCGACTTCGGCTCTCTCGGAGTGGTGGCCGTTCGGTTTCGCCCCTGAGCCGTCCGCGGCGCCCGGCGCATGTTGACGGGCACATGTCGGCTTGGGTACGGTGCCGCGGCCGACTCACGGTAATCGTTTGCCGCAATCAGAGAGAGCAGGTCATGTGATCCCGTCCGTGTTCAACCATGAGGCCCTGGCCGACCGGGTGATCCTGGTCACTGGTGCCAGCCGCGGCATCGGCGCCGCCATCGCCATGGCCTGCGCCGAGGTCGGCGCCAACGTCGCGGTCGGCTATCTGCAAGGGACCAGCGGCGCCGAGGCCACGGTGGCGGAGGTGCGCTCACGGGGCGGGGGAGCGGAGGCTTTTGCCGCCGATGTGCGGGATCCGGACCAGGTCGAAGCGATGATCGACGCCGTCGTCGCCCGATTCGGGAAGATCGACGGGCTGGTCAACAACGCAGGTGTGATGCCGGAGAGCCAGGTCTCCGAGATGACGCTCGATGAATGGAACCACGTGGTCGACGTCGACCTGACCGGAGCCTTCCTGTGCAGCCAGGCCGCCTTGCCCGGGATGGTGGAGCGCGGATCAGGCTCCATCGTCATGATCTCGTCACGGCTGGGCCAGATCGGGTTCGCCGGAGTCGCCCATTACGCCGCGGCCAAGGCCGGTCTGATCGGTCTGGCCAAATCGCTGGCCAAAGAGGTCGGCCCGCAGGGAGTTCGGGTGAATGTGGTGGCACCCGGCGTCACCGTCACCGACATGACATCCGAGATCGTCGAGGGAGAAGTGGGTCGGAAACGCCTCGCCGAGCTCCCGGCCGGCCGGTTTGCAAGGGCCGAGGAGGTCGCGGCCAGCGTGGTGTTCCTGCTCAGCGATGCGGCCGCGCTCTATCACGGGCAGACTCTGTGCCCCAACGGTGGAGGCCACATGCCATGAGATTGGTCACAGTCGCCGAGGCCATTCGTGCCGTGCCCGACGGGGCGACGGTGATCATCGGCGGTTCGGGGGCGGGTCACGCCCTGCCCCAACTGTTTATCGACGCGCTGGCCGAGGTCTATGTCTCCGAAGGGTCGCCCAAGGATCTCACCACGGTAAGGGTGGTGGGCATCGGTGACTTCGCCGACCGGGGGTTCTCCCAGCTGGCCATCCCGGGTTTGATGCGGCGCACCATCGGCTCCAACATCGGCAACGAGCCCCGTCTCGGAGAGCTCGTCGAGAAAGGGGAGGTCGAGGCCTACTCGTTCCCCCAGGGTGTGCTCTCCCAACTCTGCCGGGAGATCGCGGCGGGCCGGCCCGGCTTGATCACAGCGGTCGGCCTGGACACATACGTCGACCCCCGTCACACCGGGGGGAAGCAGGGGACGGCTACCGAGGACCTGGTTGAGGTGGTCGAGCTGGCCGGGGAGGAATGGCTCTTCTACCGGGCCTTCCCCATCGACGTCTCGGTGATACGCGGCTCGACTATCGACGAGGATGGAAACCTGACCATGGACGATGAGGCCGTGCGGGGCGAGATGCTGGCCATGGCGATGGCGGCCCGCAACTCGGGCGGGATCGTGATCGCCCAGGCGAAGAGCCTGGCAGCGGCCAAGTCACTGCCGACGCGTTCGGTAGTCGTGCCCGGCGCGCTGATCGACTTTGCCTATCTCGACCCCGACCAGACCCAGACCTACGCCACGGCCCATTCCCCCTACTACTCGGGGGCCTTGCGCCGGCCGGTGACCGATCCCGGCGACCCGCCGCCACTCGACGTGCGCAAGGTCATCGGGAGGAGGTCACTACTCGAGTTCCGTCCCGGCGATGTCTGCAATCTGGGCTTCGGGATCAGCCAACTGATCGGGGCCATCGCCTGGGAGGAGGGCATAAATGACCGGCTGGTATTGACCGTCGAGCAGGGCATCTTCGGTGGCGTCCCCGTAGCGGGCAACGAAGGCGGGGCGGGATTCAACTATCAGGCAATGATCGACCAGCCCTACATGTTCGATTTCTACGACGGCGGCGGACTCGACATCGCCAGCCTGTCGTTCGCGCAGATCGACTCCCGGGGCAACGTCAACGTTCACAAGTTCCCCGGCCGACTCAGGGGGCCTGGCGGATTCCCCAACATCAGCGCCCGGACCGGGCGGATCTGCTTCGTGGGGGCTCTGACCACGTCGGGTCTTCGGGTCGAGGTCTCCGACGGCCGGCTACACATCGAATCCGAGGGGACACTTCCCAAGTTCGTCGAAACCGTCGACGAAGTCAGCTTCAGCGGTGCCATTGCCAACCGGAGAGGCCAGCAGGTTCGTTACATCACCGAGCGGGCGGTGTTCGAGTTGGGCGCTGACCGGGTGACCCTCATCGAGGTTGCCGAGGGTCTCGACCCCGAGAGCGACGTGATCGCCCACATGGGCTTCGTCCCAGAGGTCTCCGACCAGTTGGCCGTCATGGACCCTCGGGTGTTCGCCGACGGCCCGATGGGGCTGGCCGATGACTTTGGAGTGAGCCGATGATCGGCCGGCGCCTCGTCATCGTGGAAGAGGGGCCGGTCACCGTGGTCACGTTGGAGAACCCGCCGTTGAACCTGGTCACGGTCGAGCTCACCCGGGCACTCGATGCGGCCCTCGCCGACATCGAGGCCGATCGTGAGGTCCGTTGTGTCGTGGTCACCGGGACCGGGGACCGCGCCTTCTGTGCCGGGTCGGACGTCAAGGAGTTCGAGTCGTTGCACGGTCGCGTTGGCGAAGGCAAGCTTCTTCTCGAGAAGGCCGTGTACCGGCGGCTGGCCCGGCTTCCGGTCCCGACCATCGCCGCCATCCAGGCCGACGCCCTCGGTGGTGGGCTGGAGCTGGCTCTCTGTTGCGACCTGCGCGTTGCCGACGAAGGGGCGAAATTGGGCCTGCCCGAGGTCCGCCTCGGCGTCATGCCGGGTTCGGGTGGCACCCAACGGCTTCCCCGGGTGGTGGGGATGGCCAAAGCCAAGGAGATGGTCCTGATGGGGGAGATCATCGATGCTGCCGAGGCGGTCGAGATCGGGCTGGTCAACCGGGTAGCCCCGGCGGGCCGGGCGCTGGAGACATCGATGGAAATGGCCGAGACCATCGCCTCACGCGGGCCGCTCGCGGTGCGAGAGGCGAAGCGGGCCCTCGACCTCGCCGGCGACCTCCCCCTCGACGAGGGGCTCGCCGCCGAGCTCGACGCTTCGGAGCGGATCTTTGCCTCCCGGGACATGTTGGAGGGGGCCCAGGCCTTCTTCGAGAAGAGGGCACCCCGGTTCACGGGTGAGTGAGCGGCGGTTTCACGATGAGGAGCTATGAACATGACAACTGATCAAACGCCGAACATCGAGAGGTTCGGGGTCTTTCTCCCCTCCTTCGTCTGGCCTGACGACGGCACAGAGAGAGCCAGAGGAGTCATCGACTTCTCGCGCGAGGTGGAGAATGTCGGCTTCGACTCGATCTGGATCACCGACCACCTGCTCGCCGCCAAGCAGTTCTACTCGGTCTCCTTCCTCGAGCCGCTCACTGCACTGTCGCTGGTGGCCGGAGTCACCGAGCGGGTCAAGCTGGGCACGTCGGTGATGGTGATGCCGATTCGAGAGCCGGTGCTGCTGGCCAAGCAGTTGGCGACATTGCAGTTCCTGTCCAACAACCGCTTCGTGCTCGGGGCAGGGATCGGCTGGTACCCGCCTGAATACGCCGCCACCGGGGTCAAGAAGTCGGAGCGTGGCGCCCGAACCGACGAGATCCTCGACATCATCGTCCCCCTCCTCGAAGGGGAGACGGTCACCTACCACGGGCGCTACTACTCGATCGACGACGTGTTGATCGAGCCGAAACCGGGACAACGGCCGGAGGTTTGGATCGGTGGCGGCTCCCAGCTGGCTGATCCAGGGTCCCCCGATCTTCCCCGGTTCATGGAGCCGGTCAAGCGCCGCATTCTCGACGCCGAGGGGTGGGTTCCCCGGCCAACGTGCCCACCGGAAGACATTGCGCGTGACTGGGAGGAGCTGCAGACCTACCTGGGGGAGAACGGACGCGACCCCTCGAAGCTGACCGTGGCCCATGAGAACTTCTTCCATTTCGTGGGCACCCAGGACCCGGACCGGGCACGACAGGAGCAGCACGAGGCGATGCTCCGGGTGATGAGCAACGCGCGCGGCCCCGAGTATCTGGAGCGTGTCTACCTGTTCGGCACTCCCGACGAGGTGGTCGAGTCGCTCCAGGCCCGGGTCGACGCGGGAGTCCAGAGTTTCATGCTCCACACCATGACGCCGGACCCCGCCCAGCTCGAGCAGTGGGCCACCCACATCATCCCCAACGTCCGCTTCCCCGCCGGCGCCAATTGACCCGGCGAGTCGCTCTCATCGGCAACCCGCTGAAGCGACGGCATTCGGCGGTGATGCACAACGCGGCCTTCGCAGCTCACGGCATCGACGCCACATTCGAGCTTCGTCCCATCGAACCGGAAGATGTCGCTGGGTTCTTTGCCGACGCGCGTCGGCCGGATTGGCTGGGATTCGGGGTGACCGCGCCCTACAAGCAGGCGGCGATGGAACATCTCGACGAGGTGGAGCCGGGAGCCAGGGCGATCGGAGCCGTCAACAACGGCGTGCGCCGCGGCGACGGCTCCCTCGTCGGGTTCAACACCGACGCGTCGGGGTTCATCTCGGCGGTGACGTCGACCGGGTTCGCAGTCACCGGCCAGCGGGCGGTGGTGGCAGGTGCCGGCGGCGCGGCGCGGGCCGTGGTTTGGTCCCTTCTCGACGCCGGGGCCGAGTCGGTGACCGTGGCCAACCGCACCCCCGATCGTGCCCGGGACCTGGCCGCGGAACTCTCCGGATTCGGGACCATCGTCCCCTGCTCCCTGGATGAGCCCGCCCTGGCCGGGGCCCTCGGTTCGGCCGCGATCGCGGTCAACGCGACCACGATGGGGATGACCAGCGACACCGCGGCCTTCGACGTCTCCGCTCTGCCCGAGGGCGCCCTGGTCTTCGATCTGGTCTACGTCCCCCCCGACACGCCCCTCCTCCGAGCCGCCGCCGATCGCGGGCTCGCGGTCTGCAACGGAATGGAGATGCTGATCCGGCAGGGGGAGGTCGCCTTCGAGCGGTGGACCGGGATCGGCTCGACCGCCGACATCATGCGCAGCGCCCTCGAGGCCTGGCTCCCCAAGTCGGAGGCGGAACGCTGAGTTGACCCGCCGAATCGACCGCGCCCTCGCAAAAGCCGGTCTCCCGGCTCTGGAGCGATCGGTCTGGGTGGAGGTCGACGTCGACCAGCTCACTGCCAATGCGGAAGCGTTGTCACGTCTGGCTTGGCCGGCGGCCCTCGGTGCCGTGGTCAAGGCCGACGGCTACGGCCACGGGTTAGAGATGGCGGGTCGATGCGCCCTCGCTGGGGGCGCCCGATGGCTTTGTGTCGCCGATTCCGCCGAGGCGACCCGCCTCCGCGACGACGGCTACGAGGGAAGGATCTTCGTGCTCTACCCGGTGCCTCCGGCGATGCTGCCGCAGATGGCCAGGCTCGCGGTCGAGGTGACTGTCGGCAGCCTCGACGACATTGCGACACTTGCCTCGACCTCGGTGGCGGAGGCGCCGTCGCTGGCGGTCCATATCGAGGTCGACACCGGCATGACCCGCGGAGGTGTGACCCCCGAAGATGCGGTGGCTGCCGCGGCGGGGATCGACGAGGCCCACACCACCACCCTGGCCGGGGTGTGGACCCATCTGGCCGCTCCCGAGGACGCCGGGACGACCTCCGGGCAGCTGTCCCGCTTCAACTCGGTCCTGAGCCGTCTCGCCGCGGAGGGCATCGACCCGGGAGCAGTCCACGTTGCCGCCTCGGGAGGTCTCCTGGCCACGGACACGGGCGGGCAGACCCTGGTTCGGCCCGGTCTCGCCTTCTACGGGGTGCATCCGGGCGCCGGCGACCCTCTTCCCCGTTCAGTGGCCCCTGCCCTCGCAGTGCGGGCCCACCCGGTCCGGGTCGCCAAGGTGCCCCCCGGGACCGCGGTCGGCTACGCCGGGACCTGGGTCGGGGAGCGACCCTCGGTGATCGCCACGCTCCCCATCGGCTACGCCGACGGATGGTCCCGCAACTCCTCGCCGGGAGGCTCGGTGCTCGTCGAGGGGGAACGGGCACCACTCGTGGGGAGGGTGTCCTCGGACTCGCTGACGGTGGACGTGACCGGGATCGCCGGTGTCGGACCCGACTCGGTGTTCACTCTGCTCGGCACCGACGGCGACGATGAGATCACCGCCGACGCGGTCGCCGATGTGAGGAGAACCATCTCCTGGGAGGTTCTCCAGCAGCTCGGGGGGCGTCTGGCACGGGTCTATACCTCGGGTGGGACACCGGTCGCTCTCCGCCCCGAGTCGACGGTGGTGGTCAGCACCGCACCCGGCTTCGCCATCCCGAGCTATTGACAGCGTGTCTTTGTCGCTGTCGAACGGGCCACGTAACATCGGTGGATAGCGTTTTCCGCGTCAGGAGCCTCCTGTGTCATCCCGAACCGTGACCATCCCGGGCGAAGACGGTTCCCTGAACCGTCACTCCCTCGGCGAGCCCGCCCGATTCGATCGTCCCACACGGCCGCTGACCAGCCGTCGTGCCTTCGCCGCGGTTCACGTGGTCGCCGACCCTCTGGCTGAGAACACCCCCGCGTCGGGGGCCAATGTCGACTGGGACGCCACCTTGGCCTTCCGCCGCCACCTCTGGTCCTGGGGTCTCCCAGTAGCCGAAGCGATGGACACCGCTCAGCGCGGGATGGGTCTCGACTGGGACAGCACCCGCGAGCTGATCACCCGGTCCTCGGCCGAAGCGGGCGAGGAAGGCGGCGAGATCGCCTGCGGGGCGAACACCGACCAGCTGCCGGAGGGTCAGGCGACCATGGAACGGATCGTGGAGGCTTATCACGAGCAGATCCACCTGATCGAGAGTCAAGGGGGGCAGGCGGTGGTGATGGCGAGCCGTCATCTGGCCGCGGCTGCCTCCGGCCCTGACGACTACCAGCGGGCATACTCGGAGGTGCTTGCGAACGTCTCTGGCACCGCCATCGTGCATTGGCTGGGAGACATGTTCGACCCAGCGCTGGCCGGATACTGGGGCTCGTCCGATCTGGACCAGGCGTCCGACTCGTTCATCACGGTGATCACCGACAACGCAGCCAAGGTCGACGGTGTCAAGATCTCGCTGCTCGACAAGGAACGGGAAATCGAGCTGCGTCGCCGTCTCCCCGACGGCGTCCGCATGTACACGGGGGACGACTTCGACTACCCGAGCACCATCCGGGGCGATGGTGAACGGCACAGTGATGCTTTTCTCGGTGCATTCGACCTGATCGCACCGGCGGCCTCGGCCGCCATCCAGGCCCTCGACAACGACGAAGCCGACCAGTTCGACAAGATCCTCGCGCCAACGGTCCCTCTCAGCCGGCACGTGTTTTCCAGCCCCACCTACTTCTACAAGACGGGTGTGGTATTCATGGCCTACCTGGGGGGCCACCAGGACCACTTCCGGATGGTGAACGGGTTGGAGTCTGCCCGCTCCATCGTGCACCTCTCCCGCCAGCTGGTGCTGGCCGACCAGGCCGGTCTCCTCCCCGATCCCGACCTGGCCGCCCATCGCATGCGTCTCGTCCTGGAGCTGGCCGGGATCGACCAATCCTGACATCCTGACGACAACGGAGCACCTGACCGTGGCCGACACCTTCCTCAACTACATCGATGGCAAATGGGTCCCGGCGGCGTCCGGGGAGACCTTCCTCGACACCAACCCCGCCCGTCCCGACGAAGTGATCGCGGAGTTCCAGCGGAGTGGCCCCGAGGATGTCGACGCCGCCGTGGCGGCCGCGTCCGCGGCCCAGAGCGAGTGGAGACGCACTCCGGCTCCGCTACGGGGCGAGATCGTCGCCCGGGCCACCCGGATGCTGGTCGAGCGCAAGTCCGAGCTCGCCGAGACGATCACCAGGGAGATGGGCAAGGTGCTCGTCGATTCCGGCTACGACGTGCAGGGTGCGATCACCTCGGGTGAGTACATGTCTGGTGAAGGGCGGCGAATGTTCGGTGACACGGTGCCATCGGGACTCCCCAACCGTCTCGCCATGACCGTGCGGGCACCGGTCGGCGTGGTCGGGATCATCACCCCCTGGAACCTGCCGATGCTGATGCCCGCCTGGAAGCTGTTCCCCGCCCTGGTATGCGGCAACACCGTGGTGGTCAAACCGGCCGAGGACACGCCCTTGACCGCGGTGAGGTTCTTCGAGGTGCTGGAAGAGGCAGGCGTTCCCCCCGGGGTGGCCAACCTGGTAACCGGGTACGGCCCCGAGGCCGGCGAGCCTCTGGTCACCCATCCCGACGTCGACATGGTGTCCTTCACCGGCTCGCGTGCCGTCGGCACCCGGATCGCGACCGCGGCCGGCAGCCAGCTCAAGCACGTCTCCCTGGAGATGGGGGGCAAGAACGCCCTCGTCGTCTTGGACGACGCCGATCTCGAGGAGACGGTGCGCGGGGCCCTATGGGGAGGCTTCTCGACGACGGGACAGCGCTGCACCGCCAGCAGCAGGCTCGTGGTCGATCACAAGGTGGCGGACGAGGTAGTCGAACGACTCGTCGAGGGGGCCCGCGCCCTGGTCGTCGGCGACGGTCTCGACCCCGACACCGATGTGGGACCCCTGATCAACGCCAAGCAGCTGGATCGGGTCCATTCGTACACCGAGATCGGCGTCCAAGAGGGGGCCAAGCTGGTGATTGGCGGGGAGAAGCTGGGGGAGGGTCTCGGAGGGGGTCATTTCTACTCCCCGACCCTGTTCGACCATGCCACTCCGGACATGAGGATCGCCCAGGAGGAGATCTTCGGGCCGACGATCACAGTCATCCGGGTCGACGGTGACGACGAGGCGATCGCGGTGGCCAACGGCACCCGTTATGGCCTATCCGCCGCGGTCTACACCCGGGACACGGTGCGAGCGTTGCGGGCCGTCACCGAGTTGGAGGCCGGGCTGGTCTACCTGAATGCACCCACCATCGGCTCCGAGATCCATCTGCCGTTCGGAGGGGTCAAGGACACCGGCAACGGGCACCGTGAGTCGGGCACCGCGGCAATCGAGCAGTTCACCGAGACCAAGACCGTCTTCCTCGACTACAGCGGAACCTTGCAGCGGGCCCACATCGACGAGCCATCAACTGATTCCTCTGCCCACTAGGGCTCTGGCCAGCCGTCGGGCGTGGTCGGCATAGGCGGTCTCGAAGGAGATACGCGACTCCTCTTCCCCAACCAGCGACGCCGAGGTCAGGACCGGGGGCATCTTCCCGGCGGCGACGAGCAACTCGGCGGTACGCACTTTGATCTCGTTGGCGACAGCCGCATTGGCCAGCGTCGAGCCGGGACCGACCGGAGCCTCCAGACCGTCGAGGGTCACCAATGCGTCACCCGGGGGCGTGCCGATGTCGATGACCAGGTCGGCTATCTCGAAGAGACGCATACCGGAGCTGTGGGTCGCGGTCGAAGCCGTGCTTTCGGCGATCGAGGTCACTGCGACCACCTTCAGGGCGCGATCCTTTGCCCCGAGAGCTATCTCCACCGGCACTGCTGCCCGTCCGGAGGCGCTGAACACCATCATCACGTCGTTCTCCCTGAAGTCGAACCCGGAGAGGATGACCTCGGCCAGTCCCTCCACGCGCTCGATGAACATCGCCTGGGGCTGACCGTTGGTCCCCACAACCTGCGTGTGGAAGGTCATCGACAGCTCGACCATGGGATGGAAGCCGGGAAACGAGCCGTAGCGGGGGAACATCTCCTCGACCGGGATGCGTGAGTGGCCCGAGCCGAAGAGGTGGACCAGGCCACCGGAGCCGATGGCGTCGGCTGACCAGCGGGCGGCGGTCTCGATCACTTCCTGCTGGGTCGATTCGATGTGATCGAGCAGCCGATGCGCGGCCTCGGTCCACCTACCGAGGGCAGTCAAATCGCCTTCCTCCGTGTCGATCGACGCATCCCGGCAAATGTATATACATTTGCCGTGACATGTCCAGTGACGGCAAATGACCGAGAAGAGACCTGCCCGGTACGAGCAGATCGCCGACTACCTGCGCTCCCTGGTCAACGAGGCCGAGCCCGGCGACCGCCTCCCTTCGGAGTCGGAGCTGTGCGAGCGATTCGATGTGAGCAGGATGACCGCTCGTCAGGCTATGCAGCTGGTAGCCAGCGGCGGGCTGATCGAAAGACGTCGTGGGGCGGGAAGCTTCGTCCGGGCCTATCCGGTTCCCAGGGAACTGGGCTCTCCGCTGTCCTTCTCCGGCACGATGCGGGCGCGGGGGATGACCGCTTCCAGCCAGACATTGGAATGGGGCGGGGTCGTCCCTGATGCCGACGAACGCGCCGCCCTCGGCCTCGGGGACGACGAGTCGGGTTATGTCCTGGAACGGCTCCGTCTCGCCGACGGCATCCCGATGGCGCTGGAGAGGGTGGTCATGCCCCGTGGCGTTGCGCTCGCCCTCGGAGATGGCTTCCAGGACGGATCGCTTCACGACGCGTTTCGGAGCATCGGCCGCATCCCGACCGAGGCGCACGCCGAGGTATCGGCGCGACGGGCCACGAAGCGGGAGCGCGATCTTCTGGGCCTGCCGTCTTCGGGGATCATCATCTCGGAGCGGCGAACGATCTTCGACCAGGACCACGTGGCGCTGGAGCGGACCGAAACCAGGTACGCGGCAACCCGCTACTCGTTTCGGGCCGTCCTCCGCGATCCCGGGGACCGGGCTTGACCACTCTGCACCTCGGTCTCGACCTGGGCGGCACCAACATCAAGGTGGCGATCCTCTCGATGACCGACGGCGACTTCGATGTGGTCTCGACGCATTCCGTTGACACCGAAGCCGCCGAGGGGCCCGAAGGCGTCACCGCAAATCTCATCGACGTGGGCCGGGAGGCCCTCGAACAGGTGCAACCGTCCACAGTGGGCCTCGGCGTTCCCGGTCACTTCGACCGGGCCACCGGCAGGATCCTCCTGTTCCCGAACCTTCCTGGCGAGTGGAAGGGCTTTCCACTGCGTGACCGGGTCCAAGCGGCGCTGGGGCTCGAGACCTGGATGGTCAACGACGCCCGTGCCTTCACCCTCGCCGAGGGGTTGCTCGGCGCGGGCATGGGGCAGAGGTCGGTTGCCTGCATAACGCTGGGAACCGGAGTCGGCGGCGGTCTCATGATCGACGGGAAGCTCTATGTGGGCGCCTTCGGCGTCGCCGGCGAGATCGGCCATCAGACCGTGCTGCCCGACGGCCCACTCTGCGGTTGCGGGAACCGGGGCTGTGTCGAGGCAATGGTCCGTGCCGACGTCCTCGCCTCCGACGCGGGCCGCGCAACCGTGGCGTCGGTGTTCGATGGAGCGCGCGAAGGCGACGAGCGCTGCCTGGCGGCTGTGTCTCGTATGGCGAGCTTCCTGGGGATAGGGCTGGCCAATGTGGTCACGCTCTTCGGGCCGGACCGCATCGTCGTCGGAGGAGGGATCGCCGAAGCCGGCGACCTCGTCCTCGAGCCCATCACCGCAGCGGTCAAGCAACGGGTCACTCTGGTCCCGACCGACGAGATCGAGATCATCCCAGCATCCTTCGGGCGTTTCGCCGGAGCGGTGGGAGCGGCGCTGGCCGGTGTGCTCCGGGCCTAATTGGTCAAGACGCAGTTCGCGCCCGGTAGTCGTCCAGCATGGTGGCGGTGGCGGTTGCCCCGCAACGGTCGGCACCGGCTTCGATCACCGCCAGGAGGGCGTCGAGGGTCCGCACGCCGTGCGCAGCCTTCACCTTCATCCCCGGCCCCACGTTGTCACGCATCAGTCGGAGGTCGGCGATGGTCGCCCCGGTCGGGGCATAACCCGTGGACGTCTTCACGTAGTCGGCGCCGGCCGCCTCGCTCAGGTGGCAGGCGGTCACCTTCAGCTCGTCGGTGAGGTACGCGTTCTCGAAGATGACCTTCACCAACGAGTCGCCCGACACCTCCACGACAGCGGCGATGTCAGCCCGTACATCCTCGTCGCGCCTGGAGAGAAGCCACCCGATGTTGAGCACCATGTCGAGCTCTACCGCACCATCTTCCATCGCCCTCTCGGCCTCGGCCACCTTGATCGCGGTCGTCGAGTCGCCGTGGGGGAACGAGATCACGGTCCCCACTGCGACACCGGTGCCCTCCAGCACCGAAGCCGCCAGCGCCACGTCCGCCGGGCGGACGCACACCGAAACGACCTGATAGTCGGCGGCGAGCTTGCATCCCGCCAGAACGTCGTCGACGGTCAACATCGGCTTGAGAAGGGAGTGGTCGATGGTCCCGGCGAGCTGTTCGTAGGTGACGTCGTCGACGGTCAGTGAGATGGGCTCCATGACCGCGAGTCTGGTCGACCCCCGGTTAAATGTCTAGACAACTTTGGAGCGAAGCTGTGCCGCCCGTGTCGTTACCTCTGCCCGGTCCCGGTGCGAGGTGAGCCATGAACCGACGCCCACGGCCACCGCCCCCGCCTCCAGGTAATCGACGATGTTGTCGGCCTCGACTCCGCCGGTCGGGATCAACCTCAGATCGGGAAACGGGCCGAGGAGACTGCGTAGATATTCCGGTCCGCCTACCGACGCTGGAAACAGCTTCACCGCCGGTGTCCCCAGAGCCCACGCCTCGGCCACCTCGGTAGGCGTCAGACCACCCGGAATGAGGGCAATGTCATGGTGTCCCGCCCAATCGAGGAGCACACGGTCGAGATGGGGCGAGACCAGGAAGGCCGCCCCGGCCCCGACCGCAGCGCCGGCTTGATCCGTCGAGGTGACGGTGCCGGCCCCGACGACGATGCCGATGTCACGCAGCGACTCGATGGCCTCGATCCCGCCGTCTCCCTCGACGGTGACTTCGATCGTGCTGATCCCACCCTCGAGCAACGCTCGCGCCACCCCGGGTGCCGTCGAGCCGTTCAGTCCCCGGGCCACCGGGATCACCTTCTCGGCGACGATCGAGTCGGGCAGGCTCCTCCTCATGCCTCGGTGACGCCCCAGCCCCCGTCCACCGCGATCACCTGGCCCGTGACCTGCGACGACTCGTCGGACAAGAGGAACACCGCGGTGCCGGCTATGTCGTCGGCCTCCAGGAAGCCCCCGGCGAGAGGTTGCTTGCGTGCCGCGTACTCCACCGTTTCCGGATCACTTGCTGCCCTCTCCGACATCGGGGTTCGCACCAGACCGGGGGCGATGGCATTGACCCTGATCCCATCTACCGCGTAGTAGGCAGCGAGGGTCTTCACATACGAGTTGGCCGCTCCCTTGGCCGAGGCATAGGCGTGGGTGGCGAAGTGGACCGGTGACGGGCTGGTGGCGAGAACCGAGCTGATGATCACGACCGAACCGCCCCTTCCCCGCATGTGACCTATGGCGCGGCTGGTGGCCAGGAACATCGGGTTGGTGTTGATCCGGAACGTC
>JBOGEV010000107.1:0-1555 GCA_050742015.1 Acidimicrobiia bacterium | reverse complement strand
CGTGATCCCGGTCGCCATCGAACTCGCGCAAGAGTTGGTCGGTCAGGGTCTCAGCATCCTCCGCCAGGCGCGGCAGGATGGTCTCCTCGTAGATGTTCTCGGTGGCCGTTTCCAGGTTGGACCAGGGCGAGTTCTCGATCCCCGACTTCAGGCCCAGGACCGACGGGTGGAGACCAAAGGCGGCACAGACCCGGCTCTCGATCCACGTCATGAGCGGTTCCGGGAAGGTCTCGGATAGCGTCTGCTGGATCTGCTGCCACTTGGCCCCACCCTCCAAGAGCAGCCAATCGCCCGCGTTCTGGGGGCCCTGAACGCGCTGGTTGATCTGTTCCCGTGCCCGCTCATACTGGTCGTCGCTCAGGTTCTGGTCCGTCATGAACGCGCCTGTCGGCCGGACGGCCTTCCTGATCAGGTTCCGGGCCTGGACGCGGACCGTCTCGTCCAGGTTGATCAGGTTGAGCGCGGCGTCCAGGGGTGCGACGGCACCATTGACGCGGAGGCCCGACCGGGGGTCGGGGTTCAGGAAATAGATCACGTCCTGCCATGTGGCATCGATCTCGGGGCCCCGGACACCCGTGATCCGGAACCGACCGCGCCACCTGTCACCGAGCGGCTCCACGGTCACCTCGTCCTTCCCGAACGGTCGGAGCTGCTGAGCGTCGGCCCCCACACCTCGACCCCGCACCTTGTACCACAGGCACGCCCCGGTCGAGTCCCGGAGGAGGCTCGTCAGCCGCAGCATCTCGCGCATCGTGGTATCGGGTGCGGGCCGGGCCAGGAGTCCGGCCAGCTCGTGGTCTTCCAGGGTCTCGTCCTCGTCGCCCGAAGCATCCACGATCATGAGCGTCGGCTCCGAGAACTTCTTGGCACGGTACTCCATGCAGATATAGGCCAGGGACGCGATCCCGTAGGCGATCTGCTGGTTGACTTCCGCGCGGTCGGGGTCGATGACCAGGCCCGACGACGAGAACGCGAAGCCCGGCCCCCAAAAGAACCGGGGGTCGATGATGACGGCCTTCTGCTCGGACGGGCCCGGCGCATCCTTGGTCGCCATCCGCGACTCCGCACGACGGACGAGAGCGGTGGAGATCGGGCGGGTCAGAAGCTCCATTTACGACTCCGGATTCTCGGGGTTGCGGCGCACCCAGGAGAGCCCGACCGCAATCAGGGCGATCCACGCGCCGATCCACAGATACCCGATCGTCTCCGACCACAGAAACAGGCCATACGCGACCACGCCGAGGCCCCCCAGAAAAAGAAGATTCTCAATGAGCTTGCGCGTGCTCAGTTGAGACTCCGAACCTTGAACTCGACCGACTGCAGCATGAGATCCGTGAGCGCCCAGACCAGCGCATCCACGCGGTCGGGCGATTCGTCCACCTGGTCCGGCACGTAGCATACCATCTGGTCCTCCAGGTCGGGCATAGACTTGACGTGATGCACCTTGCCTTGCTCGTAGAGCGCGGCTACGGGCTCGGCGCGGGTCCGCTTCCCACGAGTTGCCCGGACGGCGCGGTAGGAAGCGTTGGGATCGACCGTCCGGATCAGATGCTCC
>JBOGEV010000106.1:0-1203 GCA_050742015.1 Acidimicrobiia bacterium | reverse complement strand
TCGCCGATCGAAGATCATCAACGATCCGGTGATACGGGAACGTCGAACCCGGCGGCTCTGGCATCGGCGTGAGAATACAAGGGCATCTCGCTCTGCCCGGGCCACCGGTGGTTTGCTGCCGGATGTGCCCCACCTTCTCCGTAGCCGACGATGACACGAGGGAGATCCGGTAGATGGAACTCGCCAAGAGTGACCGTGGCTGGATGGCTGGTGTCGTTGGCGATGATGTGGTCACGATCGGCGATCCCCGGCTCAAGGCGGAGACCGACGCTGTCGACCACGTCGAGGATGTGGTGGACCTCCTCGCGCACATGGTGGATCGGCTGCGCAAGTTGAACGGTGCGGGCCTCGCGGCTCCGCAGATCGGTGCCTCCGTCAAGGCGATCGTAGTCGAGGTCAGGAAGACCGACGTGTTCCCCGACCGTCCGACATCCCCATTGCTGCAGATGATCAACCCAATGATCGTGGAACAGTCGGGGACCACCGACACCGGCTGGGAGGGTTGCTTCAGCGTGCCCGGGTTCATGGGTTTCGTCCCACGAGCCGAGACCATCACCGTCGAGTACACCTCAGCGGACGGCATCGACGTCACGGAGCAATACTCCGGGTATGTGGCCAGGGTGATCCAACACGAGATCGACCACCTGGACGGCGTCGAGTTCGTTGACCGGATGACGTCAATGCAGAGCCTGACGACGGTCACGAACTACTTAAAGTTTCATCGGTGATCTGCGCCTTGCAGCCGAGATTTCGGGAGCGGGAGTGATGGCTGACCTCATCACGGGCGAGGCCTTCGGCAAGCTGTTCCGGACTTTCCGGCACTCGGCGCGGCGTTTGGAGACCCGGGGCCTCTACCCGGGACCCGGAAGAAGACGACGCCCTGGCCCGATACCTGGCCGGTAGTCCGGAAGACCCTGACTACCTGGCCTCACGGGACTATTGGCTGGGCGGCACCATTCGGACGGCGGTCGACGCAGGCCGACGTTTCGCGCGGGTGCGTGTCGTGCCCGAACCATTGACCCCGTACCTGCGCTTCGGCCTCTACCATTGCCGCTTCAATGTCGAGGCCGGTGAGGCCGCGCCCGCGCACCTGGCCAGCATGCCGTGCACGAAGCCGTCCGAGGGTCCCTCCCCGCCGCACAAATCGGCGATCAACCGCACACAGCGTTGCACCGGTACGTGCTGGTAGATCAGCAGATACAC
>JBOGEV010000105.1:0-1988 GCA_050742015.1 Acidimicrobiia bacterium | reverse complement strand
ACAACGTGTAGGTCCCGACGATTTCGGCCCCGAGCCGGCCGAGCTCGGCCTGGATCGTTGCCGCCGACGGGGTCCGGACCAGGGTCGGTCTTCGCCCGGCGAGGAGGGACAGCATCGCTCGGGGCACAGGTCGCGCCACCGGGACGACGAGAGTCGAGCCGGATTCGACGGCCAAGGCAAGACCCTCGGCCAGGCTCGCCTGCCACGAATGGTCCGACACCGGCATTGGCCGAACGATTGGCTCCCTGATCTGGACCGAGCCGTCGGGCTTCGCCGACAGGGCCAGCATCTTCCATACCGGGCTCAGGTCCCCCTCCACCGACCGGTCCTGGGCCTCGAATCTCTCCTCGGTCACCGACGCGCCCCGATCTCGCCGAGCCGCTCATAGGTGCGCAGCACTTGCCGCTCCCACGACCCTTCCTCGACCATCTTCTCCCGCCCTTCGGAACCCAGCTTCGAGCGCAGGTCGGGTGAATCGTGGAGAGTGCGCACCGCGGCCGTCAGGTCGTCGACGCTCCCTGGCTCGACCAGGAGCCCGTCCCTGCCCTCGGTGATGAAGTCGGCCAGCTCACCGGCTCGGGAGGCGATCACCGGCACGGCACAGGCCATGTACTCGCGCAGCTTGAGAGGCGAGTAGTGAAAGCGACCATCCCCCGGGCTGAGGACCAGAGCAGCGTCCATGGCCGCGATGTGAGCCGGGATCTCGGAGTGGGCGACGGTCCCCGTGAACACCACATTGTCGAGGCCCAAGCCCGCCCCCCGCTCCTCGAGACGCTGTCGCTCGACACCGTCGCCGACCAGCAGCAGGGTCAGCTCCGGGATTTCGTCGCGCAACTGGGCCGCCATGTCGATGGCGAGGTCCAGTCCATGGAACTTGTGGAACCCGCCGATCCAACCCACCACGAACCGGCCCTTGAGCCCGTGCCGAGCCCGGACCGAACCGGCGTCGGCGTCCGGGGTGAACACGTGGACATCGACACCGTTGGGCGTCACCAGGATCCGATCCGGGGCGACCCCGCGTTGGGACAGCTGCTCCGCCACCTCGTCGGAGACGGCGAGGACCAGGTCGGCGGACCGGAGCAGAGGGTTCTCGCCGAAACGTTCCAGAAGCCATCCCCATCCCGGTCGGCGCACCCCCCAACGACGGGCCTCCCACACCACCGGGGCGTCGACACAGAGGACCAGAGGGACACCCAAACGGTCGGCCAGAGCCCGGCCGGCGGTCTGGAACAGGTCATGACGCTGCCACACGAAGGCGAGGTCCTCGACGTTGTCCCACTCGCCGGGCGGGAGGCTCCTGGCGAATCGCCTCGCCCTGACCATCTCGCGCCCGTCCTTGATCGCCGTCTTGACCACAACCGGGATGCGCCGCTTCCACGACGTGCTCGTGCTCGATGTCAAACCCTGGCGCGAGGCCAGCGCCCGCGCTTCCGTGGGGCCGAGCACCCCCTCCTCGGTGAGCAGCCACGCCTTGCCCCAAATCGACTCGCCGGCGCCCGCCCAGCCAGCCGCCATCATCCACATCCCGACCGGGCCCGTCTGGCCCCTCGTGGAGCGAGTGACGACAAAAACCGCGCCGTCCGGTCCCCCTTCCCTCTTCCCCTCGAGAGTCATCGTCCGTCCCTGATCGATCAGACCGGCGGGCCGGCCGACACTTGACGGCGCCACCGGGCGGCGAGACGCAGATAACCGGGGACCTCCCCGAAACGGCGCTGATTGAAGCGCTTGCGTGCGGTGCGGAGGTTCTTGTGGCTGAGATAGATGGCGAAGAGCCTCTCGTCCTGAGGGGTGTCGAGAGGCCTGGGGCCTGTGGAGGCGTAGGCCGTGAGGAACACGTTCTCCAAATGGGCCTGGGTGGCCTTCATCTCGTCGGGGTGCTCCGGTTCGTATCTGCCCAGCCGGCGCTCGACGCGGTAGAGGAAGTACGCCACGTCACGGTGCAGCGGGGCGTAGGCGTGGGCCGACGGCTGGTCGAGGATCCAGACTCG
>JBOGEV010000104.1:0-2304 GCA_050742015.1 Acidimicrobiia bacterium | reverse complement strand
CGTTCATCAAGGCGTGCAAGGCGATCATCGACATCGTCATGTTCATCATCGAACGCGGCGCCCAGATCATCGCCTTCGTCAATGCCGTGCTGGACGCCGTCATCGCGATCGCAGGCGGCGGCGCCGGCGGCGTCCCCGGTCTCATCGAAAAGGCGCTGGCCCTGTCGCTGCCGGTGCTGATCGGCTTCCTCGCAGCCCTACTCGGCATCGGCGGCCTCGCGGACAAGGTCAAGAAGCTCTTCCAGTCCCTGTCCAAGCCCGTCATGAAGGCCGTCGATTGGATCGTCGGCAAGATCGCCGCCTTCGGTAAAAAGCTCTGGGCCAAGATGAAGAGCAAGCTTGGCGGCAAGAAAGACCCGAGCAAGATGACGGTGGTGGAAAAGACCAAGGTAGCCAAACAGGCTGCAAACGATGGCTTCCGGAGCGCCAGCCGGGTTCCGATCGACGACATACCGGGCGCGCTGGACGGTGTGTACGCGAAATGGCAGGCCAAAGGCCTAAAGGGCCTGCGCGTAGTCCCCAAGGGCGGTCACGCATTCACCGTGAAGGCAAGCGTCAACCCAGATGTGGACGCTGACGCCAAGGGGACTGTCGACACATCGGACATACCGCCCGAAGCGCTAACAGTCGAACAGGCAGCGGCCGAGAGCTTCGCATCGAGTACGACTTGGGCCACTGGCACGTTCAGCGCAGACTCCGCTCCGGAGGTAAGTGGGATCATGAAGAGTGGTGCGCCGACCAAGGACCTCGAAATGTCGGACAGCCAGAAGAAGGCACACGCCGAGGAGCAAGTGGTAAATACCTTCTACGTCGGGTGGAATGACCGCGTGAGCAAGATTTCCGGCAACCTGAAACCGGCGCACCGGAGTATGAAGTTCTTCGAGAAGGCTCGAATGGTCATCCATGTAACCAAGAGCAGCTGCATAAATTGCGCCAGCCAGATAGTGCGCTTCAAGAGAGAGTTGCACAAGAAATCCAAGTCAGTGAGCGTCGACATGAAGTTCGCCAGCACTTTTCAGGGACCGCAAGAGGTTTCGAAGTCCAACGTGGATGAATTTGCACGCTTGATACCGATGTTCCTGAAGAAGGCGCGGCTTACGCCTCGTCCCGACGAAGGCCGACTTTGGGGCTTGTCGTCTCTGTTCGGAAAGAAGAAGGAGCAGGTGTATACTACGAGCGGCAAAGATGCAGGCAAGGCGGGCATCGCAATCCTGCGTAATCAAGGGGTCAACGTAGAAGCCCTGGAGCGAGACGATTTGCAAGCACAGAAGGGGACTACGCGCCAGGAGATAGTGTTCGATGACCGAAAGAAGAGGTTGGAAAAAGATTTGCAGGAGGTCGAGGATAAACTCAAGCAAATAAAGAAGGGTTCCTGACATGCTTGACCGAGACAAGCTCGAGGAATGGTTTCCGAGCGGAGATGTCGTGACGGTTTCTCCGACTGCTATCCCGGACGCGGCAATCAACGAGCCCTTGCGGGAACTGCTAACCGAAGTCGGCCTGCCTGAGTCACTCCTCGGCGTTGTCGTGCTCGGCCCCACTGGGGACAGCATCGAAACTGTCGAGCAGTCTTACGGAAGCATCGGAGAAGACGCACCCGACGGCACCGGGCACCTGCTGTATCTCGGTCTGGCCGGGACCCGCAGCCTGTGCGTGAACGGCCAGACCGGAGAGGTGCTGGAAGTCGACGAAGAATTCGGCTCCCGACCGTTCAATTCGAACCTCGAGGCATTCCTACGAGTCCTGGGGTTCGTGAGCGTCGAGGTGGAGGCGTACATAAAGGAGAGCTGGGTAGAGGGCGGAGACAGTCAAGTACTCAAATTCGCTGAGAACCTCAAGCGCCGCACGTTGGAAAAGCTCCGCAAGATCGATCCGGACAAGGCATCAGCGGCGGAGTCCGCTTGGAGCCAGCTTGTCGGTAACATCACCGAGGTTTTGACATAAACGCTGCGGGAGGGCTTTTACGCCTGCGGTTCTTCCTCCATGTCCGCGCCCTCGCGCTGCACGAAGGTCTGCGCGGTGTCTTCCTCCTCCGGCGTCTCTTCCTCTTGCCGCTGCACGGTCGTGTCGTCCGCGCACCGCTGGAGGAGGGAGTCGGAAGGATATCGATACCGATAGCGGGTGCGCGATCTCGACGTCCTCGACGTCGGCTCAATGCAGGATGACCAGCGCGGAAACGGAGCAGCCTGAGGTGGGGCAGGCGTTGAACGGCATGCCTGCCCGATGGGGCAGGGGTTGTTGCCCGGGGAGCAGTGCGGGGAGTCTGGTCGCGAGGGTGGTGTCGATGCGAGGGTGGGAAGGGCA
>JBOGEV010000103.1:0-11769 GCA_050742015.1 Acidimicrobiia bacterium | reverse complement strand
TGGTCGCCGCCTCCTCGGCACCCACCACCGCTGGATGTCGGGAGAGGCCGAGGTAGCTGTTGGAGTTCATCCTCAGGAACCGCTGCTCAGAGCCATCGAGCGTAAAGCGAGGACCGAGACCGCCCTTGCCCGGCTCGACGCCGACGATGACCGCCTCCCGACCCTTGGCGGTGCCGGTGTCGCGCAACGCCGACACCTCGGCGGCGAGGGTGTCGTCGAGACGTTGGTGTGGCATGGAGTCTGGGTCTAGCACACCTCTAGAGTGCGCGACGATGACGAAGCTGGGATTCATCGGGCTCGGGACCATGGGCCACGGGATGGCGCTCAACCTGATCACGGCCGGGAACCAGCTCACGGTCTGGAACCGCACTCCGGAGAAAGCGGTCGACCTGGTTTGTGAGGTCGCGATCAGCCCGGTCGAATTGGGACGGGTCAGTGACATCGTGTTCGTTTGCGTCTCGGACACCCCGGATGTCGAGGAAGTTGTGTTCGGTGAGGACGGCGTGATCCACGGGTTGGGAAAGGGATCCCTCATCGTCGACCACTCGACCATCTCTCCAACGGCCACCAAGGACCTCGCGGCACGGGCCGGCGAGCGAGGTGTCACCTGGGTCGACGCCCCGGTGTCGGGCGGATCCGAAGGCGCAGAGAACGGGACACTCGCCGTGATGGCGGGAGGCTCGGCCGCGGCCCTCGATCGAGCTCGGCCTTTCATGGAGGCGTACTCGAAGTCGATCACCCACATCGGCGACGACCCGGGGTCCGGTCAGATGGCCAAGGCGGTGAATCAGGTCCTGGTGGTGCTCAACGAGTTGGCGGCGTCGGAAGCCCTGCTCCTGGCCCAGGGCGCCGGTCTCGACCTGAAGACCACGCTGGCCGCGGTGGAGGGAGGGGCAGCCGGATCCTGGATGTTGTCCAACCGAGGACCGCAGATGATCGAACGGGACTGGAAACCAGGGTTCACCATCGACCTCCAGCAGAAGGACCTGCGTCTCGTCCTCGAGGCTGCCGACGACTTGGGCATCCCGCTCCCCGGTGTCTCGCTCGTGTTCCAGCTCTACCGCGCCCTCCAGGCCCAGGGTCTCGGCCCCGAAGGCAACCACGCCCTGGTCAAAGCCCTCGAACAGCTGGCCGGGATCCGACTCGGGGACTGACCAACCGCCGTTTCTTCCCCCGAAGGGGGGAGTACTTCCGAAGGCGGGGAGGGGGAAACCCGAACGCGTGACGAGACACGCCCCCTCCGGCCCGGTTTCTTCCCCGAAGGGGGGAGAACCGGCGAAGCCGGGGAGGGGGGAACTCTTGGCTACCTCCCCTCCGGGGGAGGAGATGATCAGCCCAGGAGGTCCGCTTTGACCCGGGCGACGTGGCCGGTGGCCTTCACGTTGCGATAGGCCTTTTCGATCTGGCCGTCGGGGCTGATGACGAAGGTGGAGCGGATCAGCCCTTCCATGGTCTTCCCGTACAGCTTCTTCTCCCCCCAGGCTCCGAGCGAGGTGGCCAGTTCCTTGTCCTCATCGGAGAGCAGGTCGAAGTTGAGTCCCTCTTTCTCCTTGAACTTGGCGTTCTTGGCCGGTTTGTCCGGGCTGACCCCGACGATCTCGTAACCGGCCTCGGCGAACTCGGCGTAACTGTCCCGGAAGTCGCACGACTCCTTGGTGCAACCCGGTGTCATCGCTGCCGGATAGAAGAACATGATGAGCTTGTGGCCGGCGAAGTCATCTGAGGTGACGGTCTCGCCGTCCTGGTTGGGGAGGCTGAATTCGATGGTGTCGGGCATGATCGGAGGCTACCGGAGCGGTCAGTCCACCTCAGATGCCGCCTTCGCCTCTGGCGACTTGAGGAAAGTCATGCCTCCGGCGAAGAAGCTGAGGGCTGCCGGCAGCCAGTAGGAGACGATTCGGTAGATGAGCACCGGGGCCACGGTCGTCGCCGCCGGGAACCCGTATGCGCTGAGGATCAACACCAAACCTGCTTCGGTTATACCGAGGCCACCGGGTGCGCCGGGAAGGCCACCGGCCAGCTGGGCCGCCCCGAATGCTGCCATCACTTGAAACACGTTCACATCGAGGCCGAAGGCGATCAGGACCAGCCCGAGAGCCGAAGCCTCGAGGATCAACCGGGACCAGATGTAGGTCTGCGACTCAGGGCCGGGGAGATGGTCGATCACCGTCGGGTCGAGGCGTTTTCGGATGCCCTTGGGCAGGAACTTGGACAGGGTGCCGAGGAACCCCGACCCGAACATGACGACCAGCCCGATAAGCAGGACGAAGGGGGCGAGGACGGCAAGGCTGACCGAGAACAACTGAGCCGAGTCTTGGGGACGGGCGAGCAGGAGCCCGACGCCGGCCATGATCAGCAGTCCGGCGTAGTTGAGCAAGACGGTGCGGACGGCGGCCCCGGTGGTCCCCGGCTCCTCGTCGCGCACGGTCCAACCCATCGCCACCGGGGTGATGGCACCGCCTGCAGGTATCAGCCGGGCCACGCCGGCGCCGACCAGGGCCGCCTTGAAGGCGGAGAACGCCTTGAGCTCTCCCCCCGCCTCCTCCACCGACTCCTTGTAGAGCAGGCCGAAGAACCAGGCGGCGGTGATCTGAGCCACGGCGGCGAGAGCTACCAAACCCCACGCAAACGCGTTCATCTCGGGCAGTTCGAAGTTGTTGAGGATGAACCCCGCGAATCCTGCGTAGAGGACCGCCGCGATCACGGCGATCCATGCCACCCGCTTCGGGCTCACGGGGTCAGGAGATCGTCCGCGCTCTGGGGGAAGTCATCCCCGCCGTGATCGGTGTCGAAGATGGCGCGTCGCATTGCAGGACGGACTCCCCGCCGGCTCTCGGGATTCCCCTGCATCCGCCGGCTCATCAGGACGACGGAGAGCACCAGGAACAAGATCGATTCCGTCGCCGGACGGCCGAGGGCTACCGACACGATCGGCAACAGGCCCCATCCGAGGAACCCGGCGACCCCGCCGCCGATCTTCCAACCGGCAACGGACCAGCCCGTGGTCCAAACCAGGAGCACCGGGTCCAGAGCGAGGAGCATGCCCACCGAGGTGGCCAGGCCCCGACCGGAGCGACCACGCATGAACACCGACCAGTTGTGGCCGATGACCGCCATCAGGCCGACCATGCCGGCCGCACCCTGGCCGAATCCCATGTTCTGGGCGATGAGAACGGGGAACAGGCCCTTGAGACCATCGAGGATGCCGGCGGCGGCTCCCCAAGGCCAGCCGGCCACCCGGGTCAGATTCCCGGCGCCGACGTTCCCACTTCCCACCTCGCGCAGGTCCACGCCTCGGACGCGAGCGACCACCTGGGCGAACGGGATCGACCCCAAGAGATAAGCCCCCACCAGCAGTAGAGGCCAGTAGAGGACCCACGGTGAATCTGGCATCTGCGCCATCACGCTAGCCAGCCCCCATGGACACGGGAAGCCCAAAGAGCGGGTCGGGAGGCTGCGGCCAGTGGCATCCCCTCCCGTTCAAACTGCGCGCCGGGTTATCGTCAGACCATATGCCGATGAAGATCACCTACGCCACGATGTCCACTGACAACGAGGAGATGAACCGGGCGTACGAGACCGCGCTGAAGGCTGTCGAGCCCCGTCTGGGACAGGACCACGGTGTCATGGTCGATGGTGAGGAGCGCAAGGATCGGGAGATGTTCGAGGAGATCTCCCCCATCGATTCCTCTGTCGTGATCGGCCGATACGCCCAGGCGACCACCGGCGACGTCGACGATGCTGTGGCCGCCGCCAAGGGATTCGCCCGGGACTGGGAGGCATGGGGATGGGAGCGGCGACGCGACCTGATGTTGAAGGCGGCGGACCTGATGGAAGGCGAGATGTTCGAGCTGGCGGCCCTCATGTCCTATGAGATCGGCAAGAATCGGCTCGAGTCTCTGGGCGACGTCGCCGAGACCGTCGAGTTCCTCCGCTACTACTCCCGGCAGATCACAGAGCACGACGGTTTCATCACGCCACTCAGCTCACATGGGTCACAGGACGCCAACACTTCGGTGCTCCGCCCGTTCGGGGTCTGGGCCGTCATCTCGCCCTTCAACTTCCCGATGGCTCTGGTGGGCGGCCCTTCGGTCGGAGCCCTGATCACAGGCAACACGGTGGTCATCAAGCCCTCGAACCAGGGTGCGCTCATGGCCCTCGAGTTCCACCGGATCATGATCGAGGCAGGACTGCCCACGGCTGCCCTCCACGTCGTGACCGGTGGCGACGAGATCGGTGATCATCTGGCCCACCATGAGCGGGTCGATGGTCTGACCTTCA
Organism: Acidimicrobiia bacterium; assembly: GCA_050742015.1. Classification (GTDB taxonomy): domain Bacteria; phylum Actinomycetota; class Acidimicrobiia; order Spongiisociales; family ZC4RG35; genus JARDZU01. The sequence continues at coordinate 7,488 of JBOGEV010000103.1, read as the reverse complement.
CCGGATCCTACCCCGTCGGGATGTATCTCTACCGGACGGTCAACGAGAAACGGCCGAAGCCTGTGTTCTGCGAGATGGGGGGGAAGAACCCGGTCATCGTCACTTCCAGCGCCGACCTCGACGTGGCCACCCAGGGAATCGTGCGCGGCGCGTTCGGTCTCAGCGGCCAGAAGTGCAGCGCCACCTCCCGGGTGTATGTCGAGGAGGAGGTCTACGACGAGTTGGTGGGCAAGCTGGTCGAAGCGACCTCGAAGCTCGAGGTGGGCAACCCGCTCGAGCAGAGCACCTATATGGGGCCTGTGATCGACGGGGCTGCCGTAGAGCGGTTCCAAAAGGCGGTCGCCGAGGTCGAGAGCAGCGGCGGTGAGGTCTTCGTCGGCGGCAAGGTCCTGACCGAGGGCGAGTTCGGGAAGGGGACCTATGTCGAGCCGACCGTTGTCACCGCACCCCTCGACTCCTGGGTGTGGTCCGACGAGCTGTTCATGCCATTCGTGGCGATCAGCAAAGTCGAGTCACTCGACGAGGGCCTGACCCTGTCCAACGACACCGACTTCGGGCTGACCGCAGGCCTCTTCACCGGCGATCAAGCCGAAATCGACAAGTGGTTCGACGGGATCCAGGCTGGGGTCACCTACGTGAACCGGGCGGCCGGCGCCACCACCGGTGCCTGGCCCGACATCAACCCATTCGGCGGGTGGAAGGGCTCTGGGACATCGGGCACGGGTGGCGGCGGCCCCTGGTACCTCCGCCAGTACATGCGGGAGCAGTCGAGGACCCTGCTCTCGGACTGAGAGGCAAGACCCCCGGCAACCTAATGCAGGGCGTCACGCATATGTGACGCCCTGCATTGAGTTTGAACGGATCAACCCTGTTCGAACCGGAGCTTCAGCCCGTCGGGGTCCGTGATCTCGATCGCGCTGTCAGCGGCTCGCATCTCGACGTCGAGGCTGCCCAGATGCTGCCCCCAGCGCTCGAGATCGTCGACGACAAAGGTGAGTGCGGCCGGCCTGGCCTCCCCTTCGACCAGCTCGATCCGCTGACCGCGGGCCGATTCGATCACCTCGGTGACCACGCCCTTCTTGGGAGTGCGGACGTGGTTGAACCCGAGCCGGCCCTCGTAGAAGTCGAGTGACTTCTGCAGTGAGGTGACCCCGACCCGAACCGCAGTTGCCACGACACCGCCTGGGGCGCGCAGGGGGCCGCCGCCGGCCAGCACCTGTTTGGCCTCTTCGATGCTGAAGCGGCCCGCCGTCACCTCCCGGCCCACGATGACCCCATCGAGACCCCGGCCCGATGCCTCCAGTCTGGCCAGGTCGCGCAGGTCCTCGAGATCCCGGACCCCACCGGCCGCAATCACGGGCTGCTCCACGGTGGCCAGCGCCTCCGCCATGATCTGGAGGTTGGGTGGGTCCTCCAGGGCGTCACGCCCCGCCTCGGACACCAGGAACGCGACCACCCCTGCCGAGGACATCTCGATGAGGACCTCCTCCAGGTAGCGGCCGCTGTTCTCAGTCCAGCCCTTGGTCACGATCTCCTCATCGGAGCGGACATCGACGGAGACGACGATCTTCTCGGGATTCTCCCGACAGAGGTCCCACACCATGTTCTGGTTTTCGATGGCGGCGGTGCCCATGACGATCCGCCACGCGCCCTTCTCGATGAGCCGTTGGGCCTCGCCTTCGGAACGGATGCCCCCGGCCACCTGGACCGGCACCGGCACCTCGTCGACCAGGCGGTCGATCAGCTCGCGATTCCGATAGTCGCCGTAGGCGGCGGCGTCGAGGTCGACGATGTGCATGTAATCCACGCCCTGCTCGGCCCAGTGGCGGGCCCGCCGGATCGGGTCGTTGTCCAGGGCGATGGCATCGTCGAGACGTCCCCGGGGCAGCCGTACCGACAGACCACCCAAGATATTGACCCGGGCATACAGATCCATCACGGGAACCTAGCAAGACGGGTGGGGACCCGCCCCTGAGGGCAACGCTACGAGCAACCTGAGGTTCCCCGTTCCATATGCGGTACGAACTGCCTCACGTTCGCCAGGATCCGTCCGATCTGCCCTAGGCGCATGCGTCGAAACAGACCGAAACCTGACCGCTTCCTACCTACTCGTTCTCGAGAGCGTTCGTTCCATATATGGAACGCAGAACCTCAGGTTCGGCGTCCCAATCACTCCCCGGGGGCCCCGATCCCGAGCGCCTGCTCGGCGGCGTCGAGCGTTTGGCCGGCGGCCACGACAGGGGCGAAGAGGTCGCCGTGGCGTTGGAGACGGTCCCACAGGTTCACGATGGTGACATCGCCATTCTCGACCTGGCCGACCTCCTCCCAGACGAGAGGGGCCGACACCGGGGCCCCGGGACGGGGCCGGACCGAATAGACCGAGGCCACGGTCTGGCCGAAGGCATTGCGGTTGTGATCGATGAACACCTTCCCCTTCCGCTTCGGCTTGTCCCACTCCATGGTGAGATCGCTCGGGTTGGCCGCAGCCAGATAGTTGCCCACTTCCCCGACGAAACGCCGCACCCGGGCAAAATCGTGAACCGGCTCCAGCGGGACGTACACATGGAGCCCCCTCGACCCGGACAGCTTCGGGTACCCGTTCAGCCCGAGCTGGCCAAGGGCGACCTTGAGCAGCTGGCCCCCCGACACCACTTGATCCCAGGTCGACCCCTCGGCCGGGTCGAAATCGAAAATCGCGTAGTCGGGGTTCTCGAGACGCCCCTCCCGGGAGTGGAACGGATGGGTCTCGATACAGCCCATGTTGGCGAACCACATCATGGACTCGGTGCTGTCGGCGACGAGGAAGTCGATGACACCGCCCTGAGAGTCCGAGGGCACCGGTGTCGTCCTCATCCAATCCGGTTGATGGCCCGGGGCCCGCTTCTCATAGAACGAAGGGCCTTTGATCCCGTTCGGATAGCGGCTCATCGAGATCGGGCGCCCTTCCAGATGAGGGAGCAGCAACGGCGCCACAGACGCGTAGTACTGGATGAGGTCGCCCTTGGTGTAGCCCTCGTCAGGGAAGAGCACCTTGTCCAGGTTGGAGAGGCGCAGCGATCGGTCGAGATCCACCGGCCTGAAGCCGTCGCCGTCCTTGACCGCGGTCACCGGTGCCGGGAAAGGAGCGTCTGCACTGAAGATCGGTCGTCCCTTGCCGGCTTTGGCCTCCGACTCGATGTGGGAGCGCGCCTCGTCCCAGATCCGATCATGGCTGACCAGATCCCTCGCCTCCGAGATGAGGATCATCGAGAAGCCGGCTTCTCGGGCCGCCTCGATCAATGGGCCAACCCGCAGCGTCCCCTCCCCATACGCGATGTGCCGAATTTCACCCCCGGCCCCGAACTCGTTGTCTGAGAACTGGGTCTGGAGCGGGGCGATCATCCAGCCCGGGAACTGGGACTCGAGGAACGAGAACACCGAGACAAAGGCCTCTTTCGAAGTCAGGCCGCCACCTGTCATCGCATGGACATGGGCCCAATCGACCACCGGTCGAACGAAGGAGTACTCAGAGGCGAGTTGGGCGATGTCGCCCAGACTGCCGAATGACCGGTTGTTGCCCGCCGTCTCGAGGCCCATCCCCACGCCGATCCCCTCCACCTTCGGTGCGACATAGTCGAGACGGGACCGGATCCGGTCCATCAGCACCTTGGGATCCTCGGAGTAATTGGAGCCGAAGTGGGCCACGATCACGGGCGCGCCCAGCCATCTACCCAGCTTCATGGTGTGCTCCAGGGCGGCAAGTGACTGTCGGCCCCGATCCTCTTCGGGCAGGGTCAGCCCGGCGAAATAGGGAGCGTGGACCGAGAGCCTGATGTCCCGCTCCGCTGCCAACTCGCCAAAAGTCTGACAGCGCTTCTCCTTCCAGGGGAAGCCGTCGACAAACGGCAGTTCCAGGGCGCGGTGGCCCTTTTCTACGAGATCGTCGAGGAATTCGGCGTCCTTGGTGTCCTCGGGCGGGAGCCGGGAGATCCCGAACCGGATGCTGCTCACTCGACGGAGGGTATTAGCTCCCGGCGGCCCGGCCGATCTCGCCGAAAGCCTCGGCGGCATCACGTGCCCGTGCCGGCCCCAGCGTCTGGAAGACCAGCTTCTTGACGAGCTCGAGATGGGGCGGAGTCACTTCGTCGACCAACTTCACTCCCAAATCGGTGAGGGTGGCATCGGTTCCCCGGCGGTCGGCCTCGCTGGGGGTCCTGGCCACCCACCCTGCGTCCTCCATTCGGCCGACGGCATGGGAGAGCCGACTCGGAGAGAAACCCACGTCACGTGCCAGCTGAGTCATCCGGAGGGTGCGATCCGGAGCGCGGTGAAGCCGGCTGAGGATCTCGTAATCGTCGTGAGTGATCCCGGCCTCATCACGGAACTGGCGGTCGAGGGCGTTGAGCAACGACCTCATCGAGCTCACCAGCTGGAACCACGTGCGCAACTCGGTTCGATTGAGGGTGGCCATGCCCCGAGCATAGCCGGGAATATTTGAAGCTTCAACCACATTGGCGTACCGTAGTAGCAGACAATCGGTCCTGAGACAGGAGACAGGATGTCCATCCACCGCCTCAATCACGCGGTTCTATATGTTCGGGACGCCGAGCGTTCCGCCGAGTTCTACGGCCGGGTCCTCGGCTTTCGAAGACTGCCGCTACCCTTCCCGGGGGCGGTGTTCATGCAGGCCGAAGGCTCCACCAACGACCACGACCTGGGGCTCTTCTCCATCGGCGATGCCGCCGCTGATTCGCCGGCAGGCCGTCAGGCGGTCGGCCTTTATCACCTGGCGTGGGAGGTCGACACCCTCGAGGACCTCGCCGCCATCTCGGCCAGGTTGTCCGAGGAGGGCGCCATCATCGGCGCCACCGACCACGGCACGACGAAGGCCCTCTACGGGAAGGACCCCGACGGCCTCGAATTCGAGATCGCCTGGCTCGTCCCGGCCGATCTGATCACTGACGACATGGAGATGACGTCACGACGCCTCGACCTGGCCAAAGAGATAGAGCGCTTCGGCGGCGACACGTTGAGCGGCATCGGAGTCAGCCGGGCCCGCCCGGTCAACACGTAGCGTCGTGACGGCACGAACACCACGCTCTGGATCGTCCAGATCGCCCTCGCCTTCGCCTTCGCTGTGGCGGCACTCTGAAGCTGAGCCAGCCCAGGGACAAGCTGGCCGAGAACATGGGTTGGGTCGAGGACTACTCCGCCGGCTTCGTGAAATTCGTCGGGGCGGTCGAGATCTTGGGGGCGCTGGGTCTGATCCTTCCCGGGGTGACCGGCATCGCCCCGATCCTGACCTGCTCGCCGCCACGGGTCTGGCGCTGGAGCAGGTGGGTGCCGTGGTCGTCCACGCGCGACGCAAGGAGCCGCAGTTCACAATCGGCAACATCGTGCTGATCGCGGCCGCCGCGTTCGTTGCGTGGGGCCGGTTCGGCGATTACCCGCTCTAGTGGGCCACTAGGAGCTGGTCTGCGAGGGGTGGCCGGAGGTCGGCAGGCCGGCCGGGGTGTCGGGGACCCGAATCCGGGGGGCGGGATCCGATAGACCGCTCCGCAGGGCCCAACTGAGTATCGAGAGGACCGCAGCGGCTACCAGCCCAACGGTTGGCCCCCAGACGATCGTGACCGTCGCCGCGATGACCCCGATCTGCCCGACCAAGGCGACCACGCGACTGGCGGGGCGGAATCGCTCGATCTGCCGGTGGAGTCGTCCCAGGCGGGCCGGGGTGGTGACACCGGCAGCCGGAAGGACCGCCAGACCTCGCACCAGCCCGAAGAGGGTGCCCAGCGCCAGCGCGAGCCACGGCTCGCCGGTGGCCGCAGCCACGATCACCATGAGATAGATGCTGGCGCTCATCACGTAGGTGGCGACTCCCACGCCGAGTTGCCAACCGAAGCCGAGCCCGTACAACCATGGGCGAAACCGATCCAACCAGGTCCGCTCCACCTGGCGGGGGTTGGCGGGGAGTCGGAATCCGGCCACGCCCAGGTCGGAGGCCAGTGTGACGACACCGGCCCCGAAGACCAGTGCGGCGGTAGCTGTCGAGGACAGACCCACACCGGAAACGAGCATTGCGCCCAGGGCGGCGACCAGGCCGAGCGTGGCCCCACCCAGGATCGCACCGAGCAGGAACCAGGTGACCGTCGCCCAGTAGCGGTGTCCCCGGCCGACTTCGGAGAGAGGGGTGATCGACGACAGCATCGAAACCCCGCAGGGGGAGAAGGTGGAGCGAATCGCGGCCACCACCACGATTCCCACGGCTGATATCGTCAACAAGTCCATCTCGACCACCGTATCTCGACTCGTTGGTCACCATACCCGCCGCCGAAGTCACCCAAATACACCCCGGCCGTCCGTCGTCAGCATGCCGCCTACGGTCAGGGCTCCCGCCGGCGGTATCCTGAGGGTTCGCCTTCTCCCGCGGAATCTCCGCACTCCCGGGTCTCTAGCTCAATTGGTAGAGCAGCGGGCTTTTAACCCGTTGGTTGTGGGTTCGAGTCCCACGGGACCCACTTCGGAGAGATCGAACTTCGGTCCCCCTTGAAGCAGGTGCTTGCTGTTTGTCTCTCCGCCACGGTGGGTATGCCCGCTTGTTGGACAGGAGATAGCAGGAGATGCAGGAGCTGATGGTCGACTTCATCACGTCCCTGGACGGCTACGGGGCCGCCGAAGGCTGGCCCGGGTGGTGGGGCCTCGAAGGGCCCGACTACCTCGGTTGGCTGGACCGCGAGGCGCGGGATTTCACGACTCTGATGGGGGCGAACACGTACCTGCTGATGTCGGGACTCGCAACCCAGGCCGCGGCCGCGGGGGATGAGATGACCGACGAGGACGCCGCTTCGGACGAGCTGACGCGGATGCCGAAGGTGGTGTTCTCGTCGACGCTGGAGGAGCCGTTGTCGTGGGCCAACACTCAGCTTGTACGCGGAGACGCCGTCGAAGTGGTCGCCGGTATGAAGCGAGACGGCACCCGCCCGATGCATACGCTCGGCAGCTTGTCCCTGTGCAGGTCGCTGCTCGAGGCGGGCCTGGTGGATCGATTCCGGGTTGTGGTCTTCCCGGTGATCACAGGGAGCACCGGTCGAGAGCGCATCTACGACGGGTACCCCGACGTCGCCCTCGAGATGGTCGACAGCCGTACCTTCGACGGGAGAACCCAGCTGCTCGAGTACGTCCCGAGGGTGCTCGCCGAACCGCCCGGCGCCTAGTGTCGGCCGTCTCCGAGGGCTTTTGACCCGTTGGTTGTGGCTTCGAGTCCCACGTGACCCACTCCGTTTGTGGAGCGTCTTTCGAAACTGCGAGAGAGGGCCGTCCGGCTTCCGCTGGTCACGTCAGCGACGATGCGAAAACCGATAAGAGTGAACACCAGCGGGCGGTCCAACTTAGGCAGCGGTCTCCATGGGTAGCTTGTCGGGTTCGATGACCGAGGCCCACTACGACCTGGAAGGAGTGACCACCGCCGACCTGGTCGATGCCATGGGTCGTCTCCACCGGCACCGCTGC
>JBOGEV010000102.1:0-1251 GCA_050742015.1 Acidimicrobiia bacterium | reverse complement strand
GGACAGACATGCCGTCGTAAATGTCGAGCGGGATCGAATGAACGTCCCCATGCCCTCCGGTGGTCGATAGCACCTCGCCGGCGCCGTAGATGGCCGGGCCGGCAACGCTACCTTCAGCGACCACCGGTGCCAGTTCGACTCCATAGCCCCCCACCTCCCGTATCGACGTGACACCGCCTTGGAGGTATCGGGCCAGGTCGGCGGTGGCGCGCGCCCCGGCCGCGGCCGGCGCCACCCAGACGGCCCCTTCCAGGTTCCAAGATGGAGACCCGAATAGATGTGCATGACAATCCCAGAGCCCAGGCATGACCACGGGAACGTCGACGACGGGGGTATCGGGTGTCGAGGGTGCCTGCGACTCTTTACCGGCGAAAGATATGACGTCGCCGTCCAGAATGACGACGCCATGCTCGATTGGTTCACCCTTGCCTGGGATCAGCAGATCAGCGGAGATCCTGAACATAGATGCCAGACGCTAGACGCCAGGCTTGAAGCTTGAGACTTGAGACTCAGGCTGCCTTGACGGCCGCGGGCTCGCTCGTGCTCTTGATCGAGGTCCCCCGCTTGGAATAGAGGATGGCGGCACCCAGGATCATCAGGGCCACGAGGGCGATGGTCAGCCGCACACCGGTGTCGTCTCGGAACCCGATAACCGCGGGCAACACCAGTAGCGACACCAGGTTCATCACTTTGATCAGCGGATTGAGGGCTGGACCGGCAGTGTCCTTGAACGGGTCGCCAACGGTGTCACCGATCACCGCCGCCTTGTGAGCTTCCGACCCCTTTCCTCCGTAGTGGCCTTCCTCGATGAACTTCTTAGCGTTGTCCCAGGCTCCGCCGGAGTTTGAAAGGAAGTTGGCCATGAGCTGGCCGGTGAGGATGACCGCGGCCAGGAAGGCGCCCAGGGCCAGGTAGTTGATGCCGAAGCCGATGATGACCGGCGTGAGGACGGCCAGGAGGGCCGGCGTGGCCAGCTCCCGCAGCGAGGCCGCGGTGCAGATGTCGATGACCGGCCCGTAGTCCGGCCGCTTGGTGCCGGCCATGATCTTGCCGTCGGCGAACTGGCGTCGGACCTCCTGGACGACGGTACCCGCGGTGCGGCCCACGGCCCGGATGGCCAGGGAGCTGAACAGGAAGGCGATGGACCCGCCGATCAGCAGCCCGATGAACGTCTTGGGGTCGGCCACGTTGATCTGGGTCAGCGGGTTCTCGAACAGGGCCGAGCCCGTCTCCTCGATGCCCAGCTCGGCG
>JBOGEV010000101.1:0-7714 GCA_050742015.1 Acidimicrobiia bacterium | reverse complement strand
GTTGATCGGAGCCATCGCGCTCTTGTCCCGGTCGGTGGCCCGGACCGCGTACACACCGACGATCGACGCCAGCACGCCGATGGCGCGCGCGATCACCGGGAAGATCAGGCCGAGGGCGGGGTTGGCGCCGATCGAGTCGAACGCGGCGACGCCCAGGATGATGGAGGCCACCAGCGTGACCTCGTAGCTCTCGAACAGGTCGGCGGCCATCCCGGCGCAGTCGCCCACGTTGTCGCCCACGTTGTCGGCGATGGTGGCCGGATTGCGGGGGTCGTCCTCGGGGATGCCCTGCTCGACCTTGCCGACGAGGTCGGCGCCGACGTCGGCCGCCTTGGTGAAGATCCCGCCGCCGACCCGGGCGAATAGGGCGATCGACGAGCCGCCCAGCCCGATGGCGGTGATGATGTCCGCCCAGCTGTCCAACTCCAGCACCTGGTTGAAGATGAGGAAGCCAAGACCGACCCCGAGCAGTCCCAGGCCGGCCACGGTGAACCCCATGACCGCGCCGCCCCTGAAGGCCACGGGGAGGGCAGCTGGGATGCCCCCGCTGCGAGCCGCCTCGGTGGTCCGGGAGTTGGCTTGGGTGGCGATCCTCATCCCGATATAGCCGGCGGCACCGGAGAGGACCGCACCGAAGACGTATGCAATGGCGCCCCAAGGGCGACCCCAATCGAGGAAGACCGCGATGAGTACCGCCATGACGAGGACGAACACCGAAACCCAGGTGTACTCCCGGCGGAGAAAGGCCATCGCCCCCTGCCGGATGGCCGTGGATAGCTCCACCATCCTCTCGTTGCCCTGTGGGGCCGCCAGCACCGCCCGGGTGTAGAACACGGCCAGCAGCAGCGCGGCCACACCGGCGCCTAGCGCGACGTAGAGGACCGTATCCAGCATCGAGGAGACCTCTCGGGTAGGGCGGCGGGATTGTAGGGAGAGCTCCGAAGTGTCCTAAACCCGCCCTAATCCCGGTTTGCCGCCGATGGTGTACGCCCCGGTGCGCCAGATCGCTGAGGCCCGACGAACCCGGGTCAGAGCAGTCGCGCGGGCCTGGCCTCAGGCGGGGGGTCGGAGGGGGGTCGTCCCCCCTCACATATGACTCCCCCCTCACTCATATCTGATCCGGGGGTCGAGAAAGCCGTAGAGAACGTCGGCCAACAGGTTGGCGAGGATCACCGCGATCGCGGTGACCATTAGCCAGGCCATCAAGGTGTAGATCTCACCCTGGTTGAGCGAGTCGATAAAGAACTTGCCCATCCCCGGCCAGGCGAAGATGGTCTCAGTCACCACCGCACCACCGAGAACCGCGCCGAAATTGAGGGCGGCCACGGTGACCACCGGGATCAGCGCGTTGCGTAAGGCGTGTTTCATCGTCACCGTGCGCTCGCTGAGTCCTTTGGCCCGGGCGGTGCGGATGTAGTCGGAGTGGAGCACATCGAGCATGGCGGCTCGTTGGAAGCGGCTGTAGGTGGCGACCGAGACGTAGGTGAGGGCGACCAGCGGAAGCACCATGTGCTGGAGCCGGTCGAGGAACACGTTGGTCGCATCCGGGCTCGATTGACCGAAGGTGTAGAAGAGCCGGATCCCGGTCTTCACGAAGAAGGTCGTGGCCAGCCCTTGCAAGATCAGGGCGAACCAGAAGATCGGGACCGAGAATCCGAAGAAGCTGACAGTGGTCGTCGTGTAGTCGAACACGCTGTACTGCTTCTTGGCCGACATAACCCCGAGCACCACGGCGAGCAACACCGCCAGCACCTGGGAAAGGAGGACAAGTTGCAGGGTGTTGCCGATGGCGCGCTGGAGGTCGGGCCAGATCGCCTGGTCGCCGATGGCGGTGGTTCCGAACTGGTTGGTGAACATGTCTTTCACCCAGAAGGCGTACTGGACAAAGATCGGGTCGTCGAGATGCTTCCGATCGATGATGTTCTGCAGGGTCTCCTGGCTGAGGTTGGGGATGAGGCGGAGCTGTGACAACGGGTCGGTGACCAGCGACATCCCGAAGAACACGATGAAAGAAGCTGCGATCAGGACCGGGATGCTGTAGAGCAGCCTCCGCGCGATGAGTGTGCCCATCTCTCCTCCGATTCGGGCCAGGACCGCCGATTTTCTATGTCGCCGCTGGCAAAACCATGTCGGAGGGAGGCTCAGCCGCCGGCGATCGCCGCCGCCAGATCGAGAATCGCGGCCTCCACCTCAGGGCCTCCCTGACCCTGTTGCACCGCCACTGCGAACACCACGTCGCCGGATCGGACCACCAACTCATACGGCCCCACGTCGTTGGGCTGATATGCCTCCTCGCCGACCTCGACCGCGGTCACCCCACCACGATTGTCCACATAGCCCTCCTTGACCCCGTCCCAATTCGCGGAGGACCCGTAATGGAAGACCTCGACACTTGGAGCGACGCCCCCGTCGATGGTGAAGTGGCAGTTCCTGGCCACGCCGGCCTCGCCCGTGGCGGAGGCGGCGCCGAAGGTCGAGGCCACCACCTCGGCGGTTACCAGAGCACATGGATCCTCGGCCCCGGCAGCTGCTCCTGTCGTAGTCGTCGTCTCGATCGCGGCTGTGGTCGAGGGCGCTGTCTCACTCTCGGCAACGCTGGTGTCGGCTCCTGGGGAAGCGACTGTGGTCGTCGCCGCCTCTCCACCACACGAGGCGAGCAGGACCACCGTGATCGCGGTCAGGATTCGTAAACGCACTACCCCTCCTTTGCTTGTCCCGAGACCATACGAAGAGGGCTTAAGACAGGGTTAGGCAGCCTTGTCGTTGGGTTTTGACCGATGGTGTTAGTTGTCGGCTCCACCGTGTTCTTCGCCGTGGTGGGAAAGCGCAGCACCTAGGGCCCTCATACTCACAAACGAGGAGGCCCGCCGCCACCTCGACGCGCCCATGGCCCCGGCGCCCTCTCCCGGTCAGCCGGTTCGGCGGGGCGCGGCCGTGCGCGCCAGGCCGAGCCGCAGTAGGCTGCTTCTCGCTGAGACGAAAACACGTCTCTTCGAGGAGGAGAGCGCGCATTTCCGCGCCTCGTCCACCTGCGGGTAGGCATGCAACGCCTGGAGGTCGAGGGCGATCCCCAGATCCCCGTCCGGGCGCCGACCGGTTCTCATGGTGATGGCACCGGCCGGGTTTGCTCGGCCGAGCCGAGACCACTGATCGGCCCCATGACCAGAGCAGCTGCAATCTGTTGGGCGATATGGAAGAGCATGATGTAACGGCGCGGTGTCGGCTGCGATAGCCGTACATGTGGGCGCGTAAGACCAGGAGTACGCGAGATGCTCTTTCCGCTGTTGACCCATCATCCGACCCCGCGAATCGCGTGTGGCGGAGCGTGAACGCCAACTCCGTCACCGGTCCGGGAGATCTGGCCGAAACCGAATATCCGATGTCGCCGCCGGCCTGGAGCACCGTCTCTGCCTCGGGCTCTCCCCCGGCCCCCCGAGCCGGCGGCGACCATCATCGAGACGACCATTCCCTGGTTGAGAAGAGCGCGCGGAACCGACCGCAAGACGAGCCGACAGCGCGGGCCGGGATCTTCCCGCCCCGCTCTACCTGCATCCCGCTGACGCCGTTGTAGAGGACGGGGCTGATCCTGCTCCGGGTCGGACCTATGGTCACGGGTCCGGTGGTTGATCGAACGGGCGCGTGGGCGGGACGAATGGGACCTGAGGAATACAAGAAATAACCCCTTGACCAGGGGTTTTGCAGTCCCGACCAGATTTGAACTGGCGTTTCCGGCTTGAGAGGCCGGCGTCCTCGACCCCTAGACGACGGGACCAGGTTGGGCCGACCCTGAGGTCGGCCTCGCTCGGGGGGAAGGACTCGAACCCTCAATAACAGGGCCAGAACCTGCCGTGTTACCTATTACACCACCCCCGAACGCGCACACTCGAAAGTGATGCGGGGTGGGTTCCAAGGATAATCGAAGGCAGGCCCAGTGCGAACTCCCGTTCACGGGACCAGAACCGGGATCGCGGTCGCCTCCGCGGTCACGGTCAGGGGCTCGGTTTGGTCGACGAACACTCCCATGAGCCCCAGCTCCAGCTCGTCGACTACCAGGACCGAGACCGACAATCCGTCCACCGCCGGGCTCACCGCGATGTCCACCAGGTCGACGTCCTGAGCCGCGGCATAAGCCGATCCCAGGCCCACCGCCCGGCTCGGGTCGATCAGGACTTCGCCGGTGGTTCGATAATGCTCCTCATCGATGCCGGACGCGGCCGCCACCGACGCCGAGTCGGCGATGGCGGCCAGCTCCCGTTGCAATGCCAGCGCACGCCAGAAGTCGATCACCAGGCCCCCGAACAGCAACAACAGGAGAGACAAGCCGAGCATCCACAAGGTCACCGAACCCCGATCCGACCTCAAGGCAGACTCCGGTACAGGTCCACCGGCTCGGCGTGGACTGCCCCGGTCCACAAGCCTCCAACCTCTCCCCACGGGGTGGCGATCAGCGGCACCCAGACCAGGACCTCGGCCGTGACCACGGCACCGCGACCGTAACCGCAGCTACCCGGATCGCTCGATACTTCGACCGCCTCGGCTCCGCACCAACCGAGACGCACCAGCTCAGGTCCTAGTCCGTGATTGGCAGCCATATCCGAGACCACCGCCGCACCCGATCCGGTGTCCAAGTCGATCACGGCCGCCCGCGCCGCTTCTGCCGCCGCCGCCTCTGCGAAGACCCGGCGCTCCGACCACGGACCGAACGCCAAAACTGCGAGGGCGACAGGAAGGAGAAGGAGGCCAACGGCCAGGCCAAGCTCCACTGCGGCGTGTCCCCGATCGCTCACGGTGGCAGTTCTCGGGTCGCGACTGCTGTCATCTCGAGCACGAAGTCAGGGGCAAATGGTGTCCAGGAGACGAAGACCGCCCGGCCCGATGCCGTTACCGAGGCCGGGCCAACCTCACAGCTTGTGACCACCGAGTCGCCCATCCGGCCCCCCAGCAATTGCCCCAGCACGTCACCTACCCGTTGCTGGCACTCCGCGGCCGAAGAGCTCACCGCCCCGACCCTGGCTCCTTGGTCGAGAGCGGAACGGACGGCGCCCCTCCCGTATTGGACGACGACGAGGTTGGCGAGCGCCAGGAACAACACCAGCCCGAGTCCGCTGGCAAGCAGGAACTGGACCGAGGAGATGCCCCTGTCTCTCAGCCCCCGATCAGCTCGGTGCGAATCCACCCGACGATGTCCAATCCGAGCGCTTCGAGGGCAGCCCAGATGACGACGAGGGCCGCAATGGCAAGTGCGGCATTCCCCATCAACTCGGCAGTATTTAGCCCCCGGTCGTCGCCCCACACGGTGCGGAACCATTGCTTGATGGCCAGCATCTCAACCTCCTTTCATCGCCAACCGGTGATCAGGTACGGGAGAGGTGCAGCAACGAACAGGATCAGGACCGGCGCGAGGATGGCGATGGTGGGCACCAGCATGGCGGCCCGTCGTTTGGTGGCCGATCGTCTGATCGACTCCCGCCGGGTCTCCCTCACATCTTCGGCCAGGTCGAGGAGCGCCGGAGCCAGGTCGGCTCCCCGCTCCTCGGCGGTGGCAAGCAGTCGGTAGGTGCGCCCACAGAAGGGCTCGGGCGTCAGCTCGGCCACCCTTCGGAACGCGTCGCCGGCTCGCCAGCCGGAGCGGTGGAGACGAAGGGCGTCGGCCAACTCGGCGACCACCTCGCCCTCACCACGTCGGACCACCTCATGCACGGCATGGACCACGCCACCGCCGGCTCGGACTCGCATCGCCAGAAGCTGGTTGATCGTGTAGATCTCGATGCGCATCGTCTCCCGTCGAGTGGTCACCGCCGATTCGAGCGCCGACCTCTGTCTTGTAGCACCGACGACCAGCCCCAGGGCAACGAGCACCACACGAAGCATCGGCGACACCGTGAGCAGCTGGCCGACGAGCAAGGCGAGACCGACACCGATCGCAATCGACCGCAGTTGGGCGAGGCGGAAGGCCGGGACGGCCTCCTCTTCGGCGACGTCGCGGTACCACCCCGCCTGACGGAGCTTGAGAATCGTCACCTGCTCGCCCGGCCGCTCGAGCAGCCCTCCGACCGACGTCGCCAACGACCCGATGATCGGCCCGAATACCGCGGCGAGGGGGGTGGCGGCCGATGCGCGTCGCGAACTCGCAGTGGAGGGCCTCAAGTATGGGTTGATCCTCGAAGAGAGACTCCGAGCCGGCGGATAGACGGCCCGTACGGCCAGGGCCACCGCCAGCGCCGAGGTGAAGGCGGCAACGAACATCAATGGGGAGATGGTCACTCGTGCCCTTTCGCCGACACGAACACCCGGGGCTCGGGAGGCTGTCCCCCGAGCTTCGATGCAATCACCACCCCGACGAGGCTCATGACCGCGCCGATTGCGGCAACAAATGCTCCCGCAGACGATGCATAGAACTCGCGGAATGCCCCCGACCGCGCGGTCATCGCCACCAGCACCAACCACGGAAGCACGAACACAATTCGCGAGTTGATCTTCTGCTCCAGAGCCTCGGTCCTGACCTCCTCGAGGGTCCACAGATCACGAGTGGTCGCCTCGGCGAGATCGGAAAGGATCTCCGGCACGACACTGCCGCCACGCTCGTAGGCGAGGATGAGGACTTCGATGACCCGGTCTGAAGTCGGGTCGGCCAGGTCGGACTTGATCATCTCCAGAGCGGGGACGACACCGAGGCTGCGCGAATAGATCCCAAAGCCTTGGAAGGCCGTTCGCAGAGGCAGGGGCCCGAACGTTGCCAGCCCTTCGATGGCTGTCGGCAGCGAGGCTCCTGATCGGACCGTCGACAGCAGGTCCCGGAGGCCATCGGGCCATGACCGCTGGACCTCGTCGAGAAGTTGGGCCCGCTTTTTCGCGTAGTAGGCCTTGGGCAGGGTCGCCACCACCACCGAGGGCATCAGCGACACGATCGGCAGCGACGTGAGCGCAAACACAACGAAATATGTGGCCAATCCAGCCCCCACCGAGGAGATCCAGAACTGGGTCGGGGTGACCTCCAGGCCGTAGTCCTTGACCCACCGTCGTGATCGGGTCCTGCCCTGTTTCCGGGCACCCGATCCGGCCTCGACCAGTCTCAGGAAGAGCCCCACCGCGACCGCTGAGGCGAGCGCTGCAAACACCCTCATCGGTCGGGCCCGCCCTCCATCATCGCGGTGAGGGATGTGTCGAGGGGCAGGCTGCGCTCCAGGCGGCGCACCAGCGCCTGCGGTGGAAGCGAACCGGTCCACGCGAGTGGCCCGCCGAGCCGCTCCCGTTGGAACAATGGCTCCGAAGAGAAATCGTCGTGGAGTGAAGGAACCAGGGCACGGATCTCGACTGTCTGACGCCGAATTCCGCCCCCGTTCGGATCGACATCGCGATCGAGATGCACCACCAGGTCGATGGAAGAGGCGAAGACCTTTCGCACTACCCGTTCCGGGATGTTCTCTCCGGCCATCAGGGCAGCATTGACCAAGGCATCGAGGGCGTCCGGAGCCGAGTTGGCGTGAATCGTGCAAGCGAGACCGCACCCTGCGTTGACGGCTCGGGTCAATTCGAATGCCTCCGACCCCCGTACTTCCCCAACCACGATCAGATCGGGTCTCATCGCTAGCGTCGCCTTGACCAGGTCCCGAAGGCTGATCTCACCGCTCCCATCGAGCGATGGAGGCCGGGCCTCGTAGTACGAGCCATGAACCAGTGGTACATGAAGCTCACGCACCTCCTCACAGGCCCG
>JBOGEV010000100.1:0-50010 GCA_050742015.1 Acidimicrobiia bacterium | reverse complement strand
CGCGATTTCCCGGGCCTTCTCGATCGTGGCCGGGTCGTTGCCCAGGTTTCCCGAGGCGGCGATCAGGTCGCCACGGAGCTTGCGGGTCAAGTCGCTCTCATCTCCACTTCCCTCCCACCCAAGCCGCTCCAGGGCCGGGGCTACCAGCTCGCGGACGTACGCCTCGAAGGCGGCCCGGGTGTCAGGCTCCAGGGCGTGATGCTCCAGGGCGCGGAGCCCGCCGAAGATGACCGACCAGATGGCGTGCTCGGTCTCCCCCCCGAACTTCCCGACCAGGTCGAGGAAGTCCGACGCCGGGACCTGAGCCGAGCGGACCATGGCCCAGGTGTCGGACACGAGGCTGTACCGCTCGACGTCGTCGAGGGTCTCGAGATGGCCCAGAAGCCCGGCGAAGAGGTCCTCCGAGTACCGGGTCCGGTAGAACCCGTGTCCGCCGGCGTTGGCCACCATGTAGACGACTGGCCCGTCGACCGGGATCACGATCTCGTCTTCGGTGAGCAGCACCTTCTTCTCGAACGGCTGACCGTCCACGACCCCTCGCAGTTGGATCGGGACATCCCAGATCGTGGCATCGGTCTCGTCGGGGATAGCGAAGTAGCGGCGCTGGCTGAGCCTGATGCCTCCAGCCACTACCTCGACGTCGATCTGGGGGAAGCCACGCTGATACACCCAGGTGTTCATGATCTCGCCGACCGGCCACTCGGAGGCGCCGTCCAGACCCTCCCACAGGTCGCTGGTCTCGGTGTTGGCGTACTCGTGCTTGCGCAGGTAATTACCGACTCCGGTGCGGAACTCCTCCTCACCGATGAACTGCTCGATCATCCGCAGGACGGCCGAGCCCTTCCCGTAGGTGATGGCGTCGAACATCTCGTCGACCTCGGCCGGGGAGTTCACTTCGAACTCGATGGGGCGGGTGGCTGCCAACTGGTCGACACCCATCGCCCATGGGATCTCGAGGTTGGCGAAGGCGAGCCATCGCTTCCATTCAGGCTTCTTGGCGTCGGTCGCCTTCAGCTCCATGAAGCTGGCGAACGCCTCGTTCAGCCATGCCCCCTCCCACCATTTCATCGTGACGAGATTGCCGAACCACTGGTGGGCGATCTCGTGGCCGATCACATCGAGACAGCCCTGGAGCTCGCCCTGGCTCGCCTTGGCCGGGTCGAGGGTGAGATAGGCGTCCCGGTAGGTGATCAGCCCGACGTTCTCCATCGCCCCGGCGGCGAAGTCCGGGATGGCGATGTGATCGAGCTTGTGCTCGGGGTATGGGATCCCGTAGTAATCGGCGAGGTACTCGAAGCAGAACACCGCGTTCTCGAGGGCGGTGTCGGTGAGGTGCAGATAGCCCCGAGGCACGATCACCCGTACCGGCGTGCCCCGGACGTCGACCGGCTCCGTCGCCTCGAAGGGGCCGACGATGAAGGCGAGGAGATAGGTGGACATCTTCATCGTCTCGGTGAACTCGAATCGGACCCTCCCGTCGTCGAGTGGCGTCCGCGCGACCTCGGCGCCGTTCGAATAGGCCTCGAGCCCGTCGGCGACGACCATCGTTGTCTTGAATGTGGCCTTGAGATCGGGCTCGTCCCAGCAGGGAAAGACGCGGCGGGCGTCGGTGGCCTGGCACTGGGAGGTGGCGATCACATGCTCGTTCCCGTCCTCGTCCCGGTAGATCGAGCGATAGAGACCCCTGAGCTGGTCGTTGATGAGCCCGGTGTAGGTGATGTCGAGGTCGTAGGTCCCCGGCGTGACCGCGTCGGCGAGAGAGAGGGTGGCCCGATCGAACTCGTCGTCGTGGGTCACACCGGTCACCTCGATCTCCGAGCCGTCACCGCGCAAGACCATCGACTCGATCTCGATCTCGGCGGCGTTGAGGACGATCTCCTGGACGGTCTCGGTTATCCCGATCCGGATCGACACCGATCCGTCGAAGGTGAAGGTGTCGAGGTCCGGCTCGAGATGGAGGTCGTAATGGACCGGGATCACGCTCCGGGGCAAACGATATGGGTTTTCAGACAATGGGCCCTCGCGTTTGGTGGCGCCGGGGATGGTACCGAGCCTTGGTGTGAACCGAATTGAACCGGAACCGCGCGAATTCGGTGGACAAAAGGGTCCTCCACGAGGTCTGACATTGATCAGGACAGGGAGTGGCTTACTCTGAGGGCCTGTGACCGAACATTCGACGATCCTGGTAGCCGTCCATGGCCCCGACGGCCCGGGAATATCCGCCGGGCTGATGGCGGTGCTGGCCGATGCCGGGGTGGAGATCTACGACGTCGAGCAGATCGTGGTTCGGGGCCGTCTCACTCTCAACGTCCTGGTCGGTGTGGAGGGCGAGCGAGCCACCATCCGGGACCTCCTCTTCTTCGGTTGGGAGCGGGGCCTGAACGTCGAGTTCGAGAAGGTCGACGACACTCCGACTCCGACCCGTCCGATGTCGGTGGTGACGGTGATCGGGATGAGTGTCGGCCCTGAGGATTTCGGCGCGGTGGCTGCGGCCATCGCCGATGCCGGAGGGAACATCGACCGGATCTTCCGCCTGTCCCGCTACCCCGTGGTCAGTTACGAACTGCTCGTGGGCAACGGGAGCATCGACCAGATGCGGGCCAACCTGGTGCGGGCCGCCGCCGAGCGCCCCATCGACGTCGCCATCCAGCGGGACGGCCTCGAGCGTCGGGGAAAGCGGATGGTGATCATGGATGTCGACTCCACGCTGATCCAGGAAGAGGTGATCAACCTGCTGGCCCGCGAAGCCGGAGCCGAGGAGCGGTGTTCCGATCTGACCCATCTGGCCCTGGAAGGCACGATCGACTTCGAGCAGTCCCTCCGGGAGCGGGTTGGCCTGCTCAAAGGCCTCGACCAGACGGCAATCACCCGGGTGCACGAGAACATCACACTGACCAGTGGAGCCCGAACCTTCGTCAGGACCCTCAAACGGCTCGGCCTGGTCACCGCCATCGTCTCCGCCGGCTTCACCCGGTTCACCGATGTGCTCGCCGCCGACCTCGGAATCGACTACTCCCTGTCCAACACGCTGGAGATGAAGGACGGGTTCCTCACGGGCGAGTTGGCCGGTGAGATCGTCAACGGCCCCCGGAAAGCGGCCTTCCTCAGATCGATCGCCGAGGCGGAGGGCATTCCTCTTTCCCAGGTGGTGGCGGTCGGCGACGGGGCCAACGACCTGGACATGCTGGCTACGGCGGGTCTCGGCATCGCCTTCAACGCAAGACCGGTGGTCAGGGAGCGGGCCGACACCGCCATCTCGGTGCCCTACCTGGACGCCATCCTGTTCACCATGGGAATCCGCCGTCAGCACGTCGAGGAGGCGGACGAGGCCGATCCCACGTTCGTGGCCAGCGAGCGAATCGAGGTCCCGGGCACCCCGCCTTTGTAGGCGGACCAATCGGTCGCGGGTTACCCCCAACCTGAGGTTCCACGTTCCACATATGGAACGAACGCTCTCAGGTTCGCCCAGGGAAGAAGCATCAGGACGCGACGTTGAACGACGGGACCGAACCTGAGGCCGCTGGTTTCATATATGGAACCCACTACCTCAGGTTGCACGTAAACCCCGGCCGCGCTACCACTCGTGGTGGAAGAACTCACCCCGCGGCTGGTCCACCCGCTCGAAAGTATGTGCGCCGAAGAAGTCGCGTTGGGCCTGGATCAGATTGGCCGGGAGACGTTCCGATCGCATCGCATCGAAGTAGGCGAGCGCGCTCGAGTAGGCGGGGGCAGGGATCCCGGCCTGCACCGCACCGGCCACTGCCCGGCGCCATGCGGTCTCAGCCGCCCTCAGTGCGTCGGCGAAGAAGTCGTCTTCGATCATGTCGGGCAGATCTGGGCTGCTCACGTAGGCGGCGGTGATGTCCTCGAGGAAATCCGCCCGGATGATGCAACCCGCCCGCCAGATCGAGGCGATGGTTCCCGGGTCGAGTCCCCAGTCGAACTCGTCCGAGGCAGCCTGCATCAGCCGAAACCCCTGCGCGTAGGAGATGATCTTCGAGGCGTAGAGCGCGGACTCGACCTCATCGGGCGTCATGCCCTCCATGGAGCCGAGGGGAGCGTTGTAGATGCCGGCAGCGCGGGCACGGGCCTCAGGGTCGGAGCTGACGATGCGGGCATACACAGCCTCACCGACCAGTGTCGTCGGCTGGCCGAGCTCCATCGAGGCCACCACGGTCCACTTGCCGGTTCCCTTTTGCCCAGCGGCGTCGAGGACGAGATCGACGATCGGCTGGCCCTCCAGATCGGTGGCAAGGATCTCGCTGCTGATCTCGATCAAGTAGGAGCGGAGCCGGCCCTGGTTCCACTCGGCGAAGACCTTGGACATCTCAACCGGGCTCATGCCCATCCCACGACGCATCAGGTCGTAGGCCTCGGCGATCACCTGCATGTCGCCGTACTCGATCCCGTTGTGGACCATCTTGACGAAATGGCCCGCACCTCCGGGACCGATCCACTCACAACACGGCTTTCCGTCGGGTGTCTTGGCCGCGATCCCCTTGAGCATCGGCTCGACCAGGTCCCACGCCCCGCGACTCCCTCCGGGCATGATCGATGGACCGTGTCGGGCGCCCTCCTCGCCGCCCGAGACCCCCATGCCGAGGTAGAGCAGGCCCCGGGACTCCACCAGGTCCTGTCGTCGGGCGGTGTCGGTGTAGAGGGAGTTGCCGCCGTCGATGATGATGTCGCCCTCGTCGAGGTGCTCGAAGAGGGACTCGATCACCTGGTCGACGGGGTTGCCTGCGGTGACCATCACCAGCACAACCCGCGGCCCCTCCAGCATCCCGACCATCTCCTCGATGGAATAGGCCGGCGTGAGCCCCAGGTCAATGCCTTCGCCCTTCATCAACTCGTCGGTTACCGCAGCGGTCCGGTTGTAGCCCACCACCTGATTTCCCTTTTCGGCCAGGTTGAGTGCGAGGTTGGCTCCCATCACACCGAGACCGACGACCGCGATGTCAGCCTTGTCACTCATCGAATCGAGGGTAGCCCCCCGGTCCGTTAGGCTCGCCCGCCGTGAGAGTGAGGATTGGGGTCGACGTGGGCGGTTCCGGGGTGAAAGCCGGAGTGGTAGACGTCGAGGAGGGCAAGCTGATCGGGGACCGACTCCGGGTGGACACACCCGAACCGTCGACCCCGGACGCGGTGGCGGCCGAAGTCAAAGGTCTCATCGATCAACTGGATGCCCCGGGGCCGATCGGTCTCGGCTTCCCCACGGTGATCCGTCAGGGATTGATCTTCACAGCCAACAACATCGACCAGTCATGGGTAGGAGTCAACGCCCTCGAGTTGTTCGAGAACACCACCGGCCGCGAGGTCAGGTTGATCAACGACGCCGACGCCGCAGGGCTGGCCGAGGTGCGGTACGGGGCTGGCAAAGGGGTTAAGGGAAAGGTCCTGGTGCTCACATTCGGCACCGGGATCGGGAGCGCCCTCCTCCTCGACGGAAGGCTCGTGCCCAACATCGAGGCGGGTCAGCTCGAGCTGAACGGATTCCGTCCCGCCGAGCGGGCGTACTCGGCCAAGGCGAGACGCAAAGAGGACCTGACCTGGGAGCAGTGGGGGCAACGGGCCCGGGACTACATCACGCTGGCCAACCAGGTGTTCACCCCGGACCTGATCGTCATCGGCGGCGGGATCTCGAAGTTCTGGGACGAGTTCGCGGCCCATGTGTCCTTCGAAGAAGTGCCCACGAGGCCTGCAGCCCTGGCCAACAGCGCCGGGATCATCGGGGCGGCGGCCCTTGCCTTCAGCGACTGAAGTCTGAGAATTGGGCCCGGGAGGTCTCGGGGACCCTCACCTCGAGGATCATCCCGTTGTCGTCGTGCTTCTCCTCGATCACCTCGCCCAGCCGGTGTGCCGCCGCCACCAGATCGCCCCGGGCGTAGGGGATCTCCAGGGTGAGCGTGACCATCGTTCGCTCCACGAGCTCACCGACCTTGACCAGCAACTCTTCGAGACCGATCCCATTCAAAGCGGAGATGAACACCGCATCCGGGTACAGGTTGGTCAGACGACCCAACGCCTGTTCCCCGATCAGGTCGGCCTTGTTGAAGACGGTCAGCTCGGGCACGTCGGCGGCGTCGATCTCGAGCAGCACCTCCCGCACGGCCGCGATCTGGCCTGCAGGGTCGGGGTCGGTGCCGTCCACCACATGGAGGAGTAGATCGGCCTCGGCCACTTCCGAAAGGGTGGAACGGAAAGCCTCCACGAGGTGGTGGGGGAGACGGCGGACGAAGCCGACGGTGTCGGCGATGAGCACGGCCCGGTGATTGGGCAACTCGAGCCGTCGCACCGTCGAATCGAGCGTGGCGAACAGCCGGTCCTCGACCAGGACGCCGGCGTCGGTCAGGGCATTGAGCAGGGTGGACTTCCCGGCATTGGTGTATCCGACGATCGAGACCTGGGGGATCTCGGAGCGCTTTCGTGACTTGCGCTGGGTCTCCCGGTGCTTGACCGTCTCCTTCAGCTCACGCTCCAGCTTCGAGTTCCTCTGCAGGATGCGCCGACGGTCGGTCTCCAGCTTGGTCTCGCCGGGCCCGCGGGCCAGGACTCCGGCGCCCTGTTGGGAGAGGCTGGCGCCCTTGCCCCGGAGCCGGGGCAGGTTGTACCGGTTCATCGCCAACTCAACCTGAAGCGCCCCCACCTTGGTGTGGGCGTGCTGGGCGAAGATGTCCAGGATCAGACCCTCCCGGTCGACCACGTCACACCCGAACAGCTTCTGCAGGTTGCGCTGCTGGGCCGGGGTGAGCTGGTTGTCGAACACGACGACGTCGATGTCGAGCGCTTGGGTCAGGGTCGCCAACTCCTCGGCCTTGCCCGATCCGATGTAGGTGGCAGGGTCGATTCGGGTCCGGCGGACCAACTCCTGGTCGACGGGATCGGACCCGGCGGTGTCGGTGAGGAGGGTCAGCTCGGCGAGACTTCGCTCTGCGTCGATCGTGGTCATCCCGGGCAGCTCGACTCCGACCAGGAAGGCTCGCTGGATGGCGACTTCGAGATCGGTGACGGTGGCCGTGAGGCGACGGCGTCGGCGCGAGGCGTGTTCTTGTGTCATGGAGTGGTCCGGGGAGATGGATTGTGACCGGTCGGGGCCGGCAGTGCGGGGGGTTTAGCGCCGCTCAGAGGTATTGGCCTTCGTCCCCGACGTGGTCGAGCTCTTCTTCGGCGATGATCTGTGACTCTCGCACCGCGATCACCGGCTTCCCGGTCGCGGGCCAGATGAACCGCCAGGCACCGGTCGGAACCGCCCAGAAGCGCTGCCCGGTCTTGACGTCGAGCAGGGCGAGCGCGTCGTTCCCGTCCTTGGTCCCGATCGGGACCAGGAGACCCGAGCGAGTAGTCGACTCCTCGGGCGCATGCCCGACCCGCCAGCCGGCCATGACCTTGTAGCCGTTGTCGTGGTAGATCGGCAGGTTCGTAGTCATCATCGTTCCCGCCAATTGTAAGTTGGATGCCGTCTCTTGCCGCAGTCGGCCCGTCGCGGCGCCCCTCCGGATAGGGCTAAGCGGCCCACCATTAGGCTCTCGTCCCATGGCCCGCAAACCGACCTTTTCCGAGGCACTCGAGTATCACGAGAAGCCGCGGCCGGGCAAGACCGAGATCCGGTCGACCAAGCCCACCGCCACCCAGGCCGATCTGAGCCTGGCCTACACCCCGGGGGTGGCCGAGCCTTGCCTCGTCATCGCCGACGACTCCGACGCCGCCTTTCGCTTCACCAACCGGGGCAACCTGGTGGCGGTCGTGTCCAACGGGTCGGCGGTGCTCGGTCTGGGCAATATCGGCCCCCTGGCCAGCAAGCCGGTGATGGAGGGCAAGGGGGTCCTGTTCAAACGCTTCGCCGACATCGACGTCTTCGACCTGGAGATCGACGCCACCGATCCGGACGACGTGATCAAGTTCTGCGAGCTCCTGGCGCCGACGGTGGGCGGAATCAATCTCGAGGACATCAAGGCACCCGAGTGCTTCGTCATCGAGGAGACCCTGCGTGACCGTCTCGACATCCCGGTGTTCCACGACGATCAGCACGGCACCGCCATCATCGGCGGAGCGGCCTTTCTGAACGCACTCGAGCTGACCGGGCGCGACATCGGCCGCACCAAGGTCGTCTTCGCCGGCGCCGGGGCGGCGGGCATTGCCTCGGCCCGCTTCTTCATCGAGCTCGGTGTCAGCCCGGCGAACGTCCTGATGGTGGACTCGATCGGTGTCATCCATTCCGAGCGGGACGATCTCAACGACATCAAGCGGGAGTTCGCTCTCGAAACGGATGCCCGCACTCTGGAGGACGCCCTCGTGGGGGCGGATGCATTCGTCGGCGTCTCCATCGCTGGAACCATGACCAAGGAGATGGTGCAGTCGATGGCAGAGAGGCCGATCGTGTTCGCCTTGGCGAATCCCGATCCCGAGATCAGCTACGCGGATGCGACGGCCGCCCGCCCCGACGTGATCATGGCCACGGGTCGCAGCGACTACCCCAACCAGGTGAACAACGTGCTCGGCTTCCCCTTCATATTCCGGGGCGCCCTGGACGTCAGGTCACGGGGGGTCTCGGAGAAGATGAAGATCGCCGCCGTCCATGCCCTGGCCGACCTGGCCCGGGAGCCGGTGCCGGACTCCGTGCTTCGCGCCTACGACTTGGATCGCCTCTCCTTTGGGCCTGACTATCTCATACCGAAGCCGTTCGATCCACGGGTTCTGTGGCGGGTGGCCCCGGCGGTGGCGAAGGCGGCAATGGAGGAAGGGTTGGCTCGGGCGCCCATCGAGGACTTCGACGAGTACGTCACCCAGCTACAGGTCCGGTTC
The DNA here is from genome assembly GCA_050742015.1 of Acidimicrobiia bacterium. Taxonomy (GTDB): domain Bacteria; phylum Actinomycetota; class Acidimicrobiia; order Spongiisociales; family ZC4RG35; genus JARDZU01. The sequence goes on along the minus strand of JBOGEV010000100.1, from coordinate 41,208 downwards.
AACGCCTCTTACGGGCTGATCAACGCCATCACCACCAGAGCGATGGAGCAGCCGAAACGCGTCGTCTATCCCCACGCCGAGGACGTGCGCATGATCCGGGCCGCCCGACGGGTCGAGGATGAGGGGATTGCAGACGCCGTGCTGCTCGGGGACGCCTCACGGATTGCATCGCTGGCCGAGGAGGCAGGCATATCCATCGAGGGGCTCGAAGTGATCGACCACATCCACGAAGAGGCGGAACGGGACCGTTACGCCCTCGTCCTGGAGCAGCTTCGCCGGCACAAGGGCCTGTCGCTCCAGGATGCGCGGAGGCTGACCGAGGATCCGGCCATGTACGCCTGTCTCATGGTCCGGGAGAACGATGCCGACGCCGTGATCGGTGGGCTGAGCAGCTACTACCCGGAGACGATCCGGCCCGCCCTCCAGGTCCTCCAGGTGGAGGAGGGACGCTCGATCGTCAGCTCGGTCTATCTGGTGGTGGTCCGGGGGACCGCGTTCTTCTTCACCGATTGTGCGGTGAACATCGAGCCAACCGCCGAACAGCTGGCCGAGATCGCCCTCGCCGCCACCACTACGGCGGAAGAGGACTTCGCCCGCAGCCCCCGCGTGGCCTTCATCAGCTACTCCGACTTCGGGTCGGCCGGGGGCAGTGAGCCCGCCCGGGTGCGGCGGGCGGTGGAGCTGTTCCGATTGGCCAGGCCGGACATCCCCGTCGATGGCGAGATGCAAGCGGACACCGCGGTCATGCCCGAGCTGCTGACCGACCGGCGTCCCAAGGGCCCGCTTTCCCGGGCGGCCAACGTGCTGGTTTTCCCCAACCTGACCGCGGCCAACGCCTCCTACAAGTTGTTGAATCGGCTCGGTGACGCCGAGGTGATCGGGCCCATCCTCAGCGGCCTCTCCAAAACCGTCCACGTCATGCAACGTGACGCCTCGGTCAACGACGTGGTCAACATGACGGCCATCGCCGTGGCCGAGGCCCAGCGTCGGGAACGGGCCGGGGTCTTACCAGCAACCTGAGGTTGCACGTTCCGCATACGGAACGTGGAGTCTCAGCTTCGTTGGGCGGCAGACGCGCTCGACGAACGTGAGAGCGTTCGTTCCACATATGGAACGTAGAACCTCAGGTTCGTCGTACCAGTCACCGTTCGGTCCAGAATTCCTCGTAGTGGACGTTGCCGCGCGATTTGCGGTGGTCGATGGTGAAGCCGCGGTCGTGTAGCTGCTGGCAGACGCCGACCGTCTCGGGGAACTCTATGCCGTCGTCGGTCCACTTGGGGAGCCCGATCATGGCCGGGTTCCCACACAGGAAGACCTGGGTCCCCGCAGGGTCGAGCTTCGCCCCCAGGTCCTCCTCGAGCTGACCCGACTCGATCAGATCCTGGATGTACATCTTGTGACCCTCGTTCTCGGGCTCCCTGGTGGTCAGGGTGACGTACCGATAGTTGGGATAGCGCTCGGTGAGCACGGCGTGCTGCTCGGTGTACGCCAGATCGGCCCGGTAGCGAACGCAGACCACGTTGAGGATCCGCCCCTGATGCCCGCGACGCAGCAACTCGGCGGTCATCGCGTTCTGCGGAGCCTCCCCGGTCCCGGTGCTCAGAAAGACGATGTTGTCGGTGTCCGCCACTCCCTCCAATGTGTAGTGACCAGTGAACTTCCGCCCCATGTAGAGACGATCGCCGACGTCCTTCAGGAAAAGCCGGGGGGTCAACGCCGGAATCTCCTCCTCCCCGGGCTTGACCTTCACGATGTAGAACTCGACGTCGGGGGTGTGTGGTGGGAGCAGCTCCCCCGAGTCGTCGATCATGGAGCTCGATACCGAATAGGAGCGCCGAGCCATCTTCACCTCTTGATTCGGCTTGAACTCCTCGATGGCCTCGTCGGCCCTCGGCTCCCAATAGCCGAGGGCGAGGGTCGTGTACTGGCCGGGCAGGAACGGGTCGATCGGCACGTCGGGGGTGACCCGCATCACCCAGAGCTCATCGTTGTGCGCCCGCAGGTGAGTCAACGTCGCGTTGTAGTTCTCCGTCCGCAGCTTCTCGTTGTCATCGGCCTCATCGTCCCCATAGTGGATGAAGAGGTTGGCAATCACACCGGCAGCCCGATCGACCGCCTCCTGATCCCACTTCTCCTGTCTGCGCACCGAGACCGTATTGGAGAGGACGTGGACGTGGTCGATAAGCCGATCGGCGCCGAAGAGGCGGCGGGCGAGGTCGTGGGGCGGGTCGGACCCATCGATGGCCTCGGGTGACAGGCTGACCCCGTCCTGGCCGGTCAGGGAGCGATCTGTCGAGAAGAGAGCCAACTCTCCCATCGGGTTGGCTTCGACCTGGATTAGTTGGCCCATATGGAGCAAGTTACCGTGCCGCGAACCACGCCCCCCTCATCCCCTTCGATGCGCTCGATCGCTCCTAGTGGCCCGTCGCTGAAGTAGCTACGCAGTCTCGCCGGCCCTCGATGCCGATGCCTCGGCGACACCGCGGCAGTATTTCACCGACAGACCACTAGACCGGTATCGGCTCAGCGGTGCGCTCGGCGACATCCCGGATGCCGAGCCCGATCAGGATGAACAGAACCCCCATGCCGGCGGCCATGGCGGCGACACCGAAGGCGACGATCGAGGTGAACAGCGAGGACTGCAGGAACGACGATGTCAGCGCCACCTCGCGCAATGGATCGTCCCGGTCCAACTCGGCATAGGTGAGGCCACCGGTCTGCTCGAGCGTGTGCTTCTGGATGACCTGGGCCTGGCAGTAGGCGGTGAAGGGATCCGCCACCACGCGGCCGGGGAGGCAGGCATCGTCCGAGGTCACGATGTTGTGATCGGAGAGGGTGGTGCTGACCACTACCCAGGTTCCGATTCCCCCGATCACCAACAGCAATCCGAGGACGATCGAAGCAATCGATGCTGTCTTTCGCATCTGTGACACCTTCCCGAGAGTCGATGGGGGCAAACGTACCGGCATGCCACTCCCTCGCACGAGGGTCGAAAGTCCCGAACGCCCAGGATCAGGTCAGTGCCCGCCCTCCACGACCAGGGTGGCGGTGGCCACCGAGCCGAACACGCCTTCGGCCCGGTAGACGATGCGGAGTGAGGTGGCGGCTGGAAGACGGATCTCGAAGCGTCGCAATGGATCGAGGGCTGCCCCCTTGGCCCAGGGGCGGCCTTCCCGGACGATTCGATCGTCGACCCAGAGACCCGGTATCGAGGTGCGGGCCTCGTCGATCGTGGCTCCGTTGGGGAACCCGGCGGAGGTGACGTCGGCGTGGACGATGACGGCCTTTCCCGGCCCCTGGTTCCACAACTCGAACGTGTCGGGATGGCCGGCGACGCGCTCGGCGGTCACTTTCGGCTTGGCCCGGTTCAGGGCGATCCCCGCGAACACGAGCCCCACCGCTCCAATTGCGATGATCGCTATGTCCATCGAGGGAAAATGCTACGTCCCATGCGCCCGAGTTCAATGGAGATTCCGAACTGAGCATGCTCCTGCTCGGCGTTGCGATCAGAACCATCCCAATCGGTACCGCTTACGCCGTGTGGGTGGGAATCGGGGCAGCCGGGGCTCTCCTCGTTTCGGTGCTGTGGCGGCGTGAGGCCACGAGTCTGGCCGAGGTGGGGGAAGTGGCTGCGCTCGTCGCATCGATCGTCGCGGTGAAGATGACCTCAGTGCATTGAAACCTGACCGACTTTGGCGGAGGCGGACGGGAATCGAACCCGCCAGGGGCCGTTCAGACCCCTCACCGGTTTTGAAGACCGGGGGACCCACCAGGCGTCCGGACGCCTCCATGGTGGGAGCCTGAGGATAGGGCGGTAGGGGTCGTCCCCAATCTCGCAAAAACCAGGGACCGGTACCATCACGAGGGCATGCCCGAGCGCTCTTTTGGAAGAACCGTTCGATATCGGAGAACGAAGATCGGCTTGAGCCAGGCCCAGCTTGGAGAGCTGGTTGGACGTTCGGCGAGCTCGATCAGGAGCTGGGAGCGTGACGTCTCCACTCCGACCGACCCGTCTGTGATCAACGCCCTCTCCGCCATCCTCGATATCGACGGCAGGTCCCTCTACGACAAGGCGGGGGTGGATCTTCCGGCCGAGGAGAGTCACTCCACGGTCGAGCAGGCGTTGGCAAGTCTGGCTCCGCTTCCTCTCGAAGACCCGATCGAAGAAACCGTGGAGCCCGATCCTGTGGTCGCGGGGTCCCATGACCTGGACGAAGTCGAGCCCGGTCTCGACGCAGACTCCGAGCTCGAGGCGGAGGTCCACGAGCACGACGATGGCATCGAGCCCGCACTGGAAGGGCTGCGGGAACCAGAACCGGAGTTCGAATCGTTTTCACTGGAGCCGGAGCCAAACCCTGGATCAGAACCGTTGGTGGCAGCCCACATGGAGAGCAACAGAGAACCTTCCCCGGCCTTCGTGAGCCCACCGGAGCCGTACGTGATCACCGCGCCCACGGCTCCGGTGGTCGAGCCGTCTTACGTCGAAGACACCGACCAGCGGCAGATGTACCGGGTCAGGAACCTGGCCACAGTCGTCCTGGTCGTGGCACTGGCCATCCTCCTCCTCTGGTCGGTGAGCAACGCGGTTGACGCCATCGGCACCTGGTGGGACGAGTTCTTCCAGACTCTTCGCGTCTAGTGGCCCGTCGCGCAAGATAATTGTGGCGTCTGCGTCCTTGCCGGACGACGCCCCTGACTCGCCCTGAACATCGCCGACATCAGTGGCCGGGGCCCTGGCCGAGGGGCCTCCACCCTCTAGCGTTGGCTGCACAGGCAACATGAGGAATCAATCCCTGCGCGTCGTGATCGTCGGTGGAGGGCCGGCCGGTCTCTATCTCTCCATCCTGCTCAAGGTGGCCCGCCCCGAGATGGAGGTCTCCGTTGTGGAGCGGAACACCCCGGAGGACGCCTATGGGTTCGGCGTCGTGTTCAGCGACGAGACCCTCGACCACTTCCAGGGGACCGATCTGCAGTCGCATCAGGCGATGACGGAGAGCTTCCGGCATTGGGGCGACATCAAGGTCAGTCATCCGGACGGAGCGGACCTGGTCTCGGGAGGCCATGGGTTCGCCGCCATCAGCCGGCGCGCCCTGCTCGAGATACTCACCGATCGAGCCCGGGGGCTCGGGGTCGACCTCCGGTTCTCGGCGGAGGTGAGAACCTTGTCCGATCTCCCCCCGGCGGACGTCTTGGTTGGTGCCGACGGAGCCAACAGCATCGTGCGCCGGGAGTTGGAGCAGCATCTCAGGCCTTCGATCCAACACGCGCGCAACAAGTACATCTGGTTCGGGACGCCCAAGGTGTTCGACGAGTTCAACTTCATCTTCGAGGACACCCCGTCGGGGATGGTATGGGCTCACATCTACCCGTACAGCGACGAAGGGAGCACCTTCATCGTCGAGATGCGCCCGGAGACCTGGTCGGCGCTCGGTTTCGACAAGACCGACGACGAGGTCTTCCCGCCCGGGGTCAGCGACGACTTCGCCCTCGAGCGATGTGAGGAGATGTTCGCCTCTCACCTCGATGGGCAGACCCTCCTCGGGAACAACTCGAGATGGCTCCAGTTCCCCACGATCACCTGCGAGCGCTGGCATCACGACAACGTCGTGCTGATCGGCGATGCCATCCACACCGCCCATTTCTCGGTCGGCTCGGGGACCAAGCTGGCCATGGAGGACGCGATCGCCCTGGCCGGCCTCCTCCTCGAGGACATTCCTCTCCATGAGGCGCTCCACCGGTACGAGGAGAGCCGACGCCCCGAGGTCGAGAGCCTGCAGCGCGCGGCGAAGGCGAGCCGGAGCTGGTTCGAGGGAGCCGACCGCTACCGGGGATTGGACCCTGTGCAGTTCGTGTTCAGCATGCTCACCCGGAGCCAGCGCATCACATACGACAACCTCCGGGTGCGGGACCCGGAGTACATGTCGGCCGTGAACTCCTGGTATGCGGCCTCCGATCACGGTTGTCCCCGGCCCATCGACCCCGACGTGCCGCCGATGTTCCACCCTTTCCGGGTTCGCGGCCTCGATTTGGCCAACCGGATCGTCGTCTCGCCGATGGACCAGTACAGCGCGGTCGACGGGATGCCCAACCAATGGCATCTCGTCCATCTCGGCAGCCGGGCCGTCGGCGGGGCCGGGTTGGTGATGACCGAGATGACCTGTGTGTCGCCCGAAGGCCGGATCAGCCCGGGATGCACCGGGCTTTGGAACGAGGATCAGGCGGCAGGATTTGCCGAGATCGTGCAGTTCGTCCACGAGCACACACAGGCGAGGATCGGGCTCCAGATCGGCCATTCCGGGCGGAAGGGGTCGACCAAGTTCATGTGGGAGGGGGACAGCGATCCGCTCGAGGAGGGGAACTGGGAGATCATGGCGCCCTCGCCGCTCAGGTATCGACCTGATAGCCAGGTGCCGAGGGAGATGTCCCGGGCCGAGATGGACCTGGTGCGCGATCAGCATGTGCGGTCGGCGCAACTCGGGGACAGGGCCGGGTTCGACATGCTCGAGCTCCACTACGCCCATGGGTACCTGCTGTCGAGCTTCCTCACCCCGCTGGCCAATCAACGAAGTGATGGGTACGGGGGATCGGCGGAGAACCGGATGCGATACCCCCTGGAGGTGTTCGAGGCGGTGCGGGAGGCCTGGCCCGACGACAAGCCGATCTCGGTCCGTATCTCGGCAACCGACTGGGTCGACGGCGGCTTCGACGGAGACGATGCGGTCGCCTTCGCGGCGGCACTGCAAGAGCTGGGCTGTGATCTCATCGACGTGTCGACCGGCCAGACCAGCGTCGACGCCGACCCGGAGTACGGGAGGCTCTACCAAACCCCGTACTCGGACCGAATTCGAAACGAGGTGGGCATCGCCACGATGACGGTCGGCGCGGTGTCGAGCATCGACGACGTGCACAACATCCTGGTGGCGGGCCGGGCCGATCTGTGCCTCCTGGCCCGGCCCCACATCCTCGACCCCTATTGGACGCTCAATGCCGCCATCGACCTGGGCTATACGGGGCACGCCTTCCCCAACCAATACCTGGCCGGTCTCGGGGCGCGACGCCGGGAACAGGATCCAATCCCGCCCGACACCTTCCGACAGCGATGACGGCGGCCGACCGATGAATTCGGCGCGTCGGCATCGTCGAACCTGTGTCCCCTAGGTGAGGAGCACCATGAGAAAGATCACTGCCGGCTTGTTCATGGCCCTCGACGGCGTCGTCGAGGCGCCCGACCAATGGCACTTCCCGTACTTCAACGAGGAGATGGGCGCCGCTGTGGGCGCCAACTTCGAGACGACGGACACGATGCTCTTTGGTCGGAAGACCTACGACAGCTTCGCCGGCGCCTGGCCGGAGCGTGAGGCGGCCGGCGAGGAGGACGCCGTCTTCGCCAAGGCGCTGGGCGATATGAGGAAGATCGTGGTGTCGAACCAGCAACTGAAGTTCACCTGGCGCAACTCCGAGCAGCTCGAGGGTGATCTGATCGAGGTGGTCACGGCCTTGAAGAGCGAGGCGGGCGGAGACATCGGACTGAGCGGATCCGTCTCCGTGGTCCGCCAGCTCATGGCGGCAGGTCTTCTCGACGAGCTGAACCTGTTGCTGCACCCGATCGCGGTTCGCAAGGGGATGCGCTTGTTCGAGGAGGGTGAGCCTTCGATCCCTTTGAAGTTGATCTCGTCCGAGACGTTCTCCACCGGTGTGATGAACCTCACCTATGCCCCGGCCGATTCGCCCGGCGATGTCGACTACGAGGACGTCAAGAGTTACCTGGTCGACGGCGAGGGATAGAGCCGCGATAAAAGCGTTCACGAAATCCGCCGGGTTGTGGCAGACTGTCTCCACCAGAGAAAGGAGGTGGTCCTAGGTTGTATGAAAGTCTTTGGACTCTGGAGGTGGTCGAGCGCTGAGCGGCGCTGACCGCGTGCGCCGCTCGTCCCTCGGGACCGGTGGCGACTCCAAACTCGGACCACCCGGCTCTGGATACCACGGATTTCGTCCGCCCGTGGCGGCGCTCGTCGCCGAAGCAAGGCCATAGCTGTTGTTCGACGAAGGGCCCCCGATCTCGGGGGCCCTTCCGTCTCACGGTGGGCGTCTTCCCGGAGCTTCTAAGTCTCGAATCCGTGCCCGGCCATCCACTCGTCGTTGAACACCTTGGACAGGTAGCCCCGGCCCGAGTCGGGGAGGATGACGACCACCATCGCATCATGGTCCTCATCCGCCACCAGGAGTGCTCCATGGGCGGCCATGCCGCATGAGCCGCCGACCAGGATGCCTTCCTCCCGGGCCAGCCTCCTCGTCATGGCGAAGGACTCGGCATCCGTCACCTCGAGCCAGCGATCGATCAGGTCGAGGTCGACAGTCTCGGGGTAGAAATCCTCGCCCACCCCTTCCACCGCATACTGGTGGACATCCTCCTCGGAGTCTGCGGTGAAGATCGAACCTTCGGGATCCACGCCCACCACCTGAATCTCGGGCTCCTGTTCCTTCAGATAGCGACCGGCTCCGCTGATCGTGCCACCCGTGCCCACGCCAACCACCAGCACGTCGACTTCACCTTCGGTCTGCCGCCAGATCTCGGGGCCGGTTGTGTCGTAATGGGCCCGGGGGTTGGCGGGGTTGGAGTATTGATCGGGGTGGAACGCCCCTTCGATCTCCTGGGTCAATCGTCGCGCTACCCCGTAATACGACTCGGGGTGCTCGGGAGTCAGGTCGGTCGGGGTGACGACCACCTCGACGCCGTAGGCCCGAAGCAGGTCCTGCTTCTCCTTGGAGACCTTGTCGGGCACGGTGCAGATGACCCGGTACCCGCGCACCGCTCCGATCAGGGCAAGGCCGACCCCGGTGTTGCCCGAGGTTGGCTCGATGATGGTGCCGCCCGGGCGGAGCAGGCCTTGCTCCTCGGCGTCGTCGATCATCGACACCGCGATCCGCTCCTTGATCGACCCGCCCGGATTCATGTGTTCGACCTTGGCGATGAGGTTCCCTGGCGGGTGGATCCTGGAGAGCCGGACCAGCGGGGTGTTGCCGATAGCGGCGACAACGTCGGGATGAATCTCCATGCGGCGGCGAGGGTATCGCACCCGGCCGCCGACCTCGGAACGACTCCTAACCTTGGGTCGTGCCCCGGATTGCCCGTTACGCCTGGTTCACCCTCGTCTTCAACGTTGGAGTCATCCTGCTCGGCGCCCTGGTCCGAGCCACGGGTTCCGGGGCGGGCTGCGGGAGGTCCTGGCCCACCTGTCAGGGGGTGATCGTCCCCGAGCTATCCGGTGACACGGCAGTCGAGTACACCCATCGCGCCGCCAGCGGCATCGCCCTGATCCTGGTCGGCATCCTGGTGATATGGGTGTGGCGCACGGTGCCTAAGGGAATGCCGGCCCGGACGGGCGCCATGTTGTCCCTGGTGGCGATCGTCGGTGAAGCCCTCATCGGGGCGATGATCGTCCTCGCCGAGTGGGTGGCCGATGATGTGTCCGCTGCCCGGGTTGTGGCGGTGCCACTTCACCTGGTCAACACGCTCTTCCTGCTGGCGGCCCTGACTCTCACCGTGTTCTGGCTATCTGGTGGACGGCGTCTCGACACTCGATCCAATCCCGGGCTGTGGCGTTGGGTGCTGCTGGGCGGTCTGGCCATTGTCATGCTGGCCGGCACCGGCGCGGTGACCGCTCTCGCCGACACGCTGTTCCCGAGCAGCGGCTCGGATCTGGGCGAGAGCAGCGAGGCCCATTTCCTGACCGATCTGAGGGTGATCCACCCGGTCCTCGCGGTGTTGGCCGCCTCCATCGGCTGGTGGGCATCAGGCCGGACGGACGGCGCCCGATCGACCGCCGGACGAGCTCTCCCCGTCCTCGTGGGGCTGATGCTCTTGACCGGCTTGCTCAACATCACCCTCGGAGTCCCGGTTTGGATGCAATTGGCCCACCTGCTCCTGGCCGACACCTTGTGGATCACCTACGTCCTGGCTTCGGCCCAAGCCCTGGAGGTTCCGGTCGAAGTCGGGCAGCCGGCGTGAAGCATCAGCGAACCTAATGCAGGGCGTCACGTATACGTGACGCCCTGCATTGAGAATCAGACTTCGTTTGAGTCGGCGGCCTCTGCTCGACGTAGGCTGCGGCGGCGATGTTCGACGAGTTGGCCGAAGAAGTCTTCTCGCGCCGTTACGAGTCGTTGGACCTCAACGTCGGGGTGGTGGTCTCCGGGGACGGAGTGCTGGTCGTCGACACCCGCGCCTCGCATGTCGAGGCCGATGAGCTGCTCGATGACCTGCGCGCCCTCACCCCGTTGCCGGTTCGCTGGGTGGTCGACACCCACTGGCATTGGGACCACGCCTTCGGGAACGCCCGGTTTCCCGAAGCCGAGATATGGGGTCACGAGCTGTGCCGGCGAGCGCTGCTGGAGCGGGGTGAGTCGATGAAGGCCGATGCGGCGGCCTGGCTACCGGCGCAAAAAGCCGAGTTCGATGCCGTGGTCATCACCCCACCGACCGAGGTGTTCACCGATGTCACCACGATCGACCTCGGTTCCAAGCAGGTCGAGCTGAGCTATCACGGTCTGGGCCACACCGACGCCGACATCGTCATCACAGTCGGCGACGTGAGCTTCATGGGCGACCTGCTCGAGAACGGGGCGCCCCCCGTCTTCGACGACGGGTACCCGATCAGTTGGCCGGGAACCTTGACATCAGCTCTCGCCTCCGGAACCACGATCCTGGTCCCGGGTCATGGCGACATCCTGGACCCGCCGGCGGCCCACACCCAACTGGGTGAGATCGAGGCTGTTGCCGTGCTGGCCCGGCGATGCGTCGAGGAGGGGCTCCCGGTCGCCGAGGCCACAGGGCTCGGTCCTTATCCGGAGGATGTGATGGCCTCTGCCCTGCAGAGGGCCCTGGCCGTCGGTATCTGACCCGATCAGCTGTCCGATGCCAACAGCCTGGCCAACTCATCCGCGTCGCCGGTCGGAAGGTCGCAGACGTGGCCCCGGCACAAGTAGGCGAGGGTCGCAGTTGTGTCCTGCCTCCCTTCGAGGAGGGGGATGGGCTCTTGTCCCGCCGGGGAGGGAGCGAGGGTGACCTGGGGACGGAAGCCGTCCCAGTAGACCCGAGCCAGGTCGGGCCAATCGGGGCCGACGATGGCCAGCTCGCGGCTGCCGAGATAGGAATGGAGGACGGCGAGGTGGTGCCCCACCATCGACGGGTATCGCTCCATGAGGAAACCGGCCGATCTGAGGGTCGCCAAGGCGAGGTCCCGTGTTCCGGCGTCGCCGGTGTAGGCGGAATGAGTGAGCAGGGCCTCGGCGGCGAGCCCGTTGCCCGATGGGAGGGGATTGTCGGCCTGGCTCTTGGGCCGCTTGATGAGATCGTCACCATCGATCGGGGTGTCGAAGAAGCCCCCGGCCGGGTCGGCGAACCGATTCGGGAGGGTGTCCACCAGGTTCTCGGCGGCCAGGTACCACTCGTACTCCCCGGTCGCCGCATAGAGGGTGAACAGACCCTGGGCCACGGCGGCGTAGTCCTCGAGAAAGGCGGGCACCTCCGCCCGTCCCTCTCGCCACGAGCGACGGAGCACCCCGTCGACCACCATGTCGCCGACGATGAACCGGGCCGTCTGCCGGGCCGCTTCCAGGTACCCGGCGTCGCCTAGCGCCGCACCGGCCTCGGCGAGCGCCCGAACTGCCAGACCGTTCCACGAGGCCACGACCTTGTCGTCGAGCCCGGGTCGGACCCGGGTGGTGCGGTGGTCCAGAAGCCGGGATCGGATCGACTCGATCCGTTCCGTCCACGGCTCGCCGGTCGGGCGGTGCAGGATGTTGGTGCCTTCGAAGTTGCCATGTGGTCTCGCGCCGAAAAACCGCGCTGCCTCGGCACTGTCGTCGGGCCCGAGGACCAGATCGAGCTCTTCGGTGGTCCAGACGTAGAACTTGCCTTCGACTCCCTCCGAGTCGGCGTCCTCGGCCGAGTAGAACCCCCCGGCCGGGTGTCTCAGGTCCGCGAGGAGGTAGGCGATCGTCGACCGAGCCACCTCTACGAACCGGGGCTCGTCGAGCTCGAGGCCGGCCCACAGGTAGATGCGGGCGAGCTGGGCATTGTCGTAGAGCATCTTTTCGAAGTGGGGGACCAGCCACTGGGCGTCGACCGAATAGCGGGCGAAACCGCCGCCGAGCTGATCGTGGATGCCGCCATCCGCCATCTCGGACAGGGTCACCCTCAGCATGTGGCCGGCCCGGGGGGCCCAGCTCTCCCGGCATGCCCGGAGCAGGAACTCGAGCGAAGGCTGCTGGGGAAACTTGGGGGCGCCTCCGAACCCCCCGTTGACCGGGTCGAAGGAGCCGGCCAGGGACTCGTAGGCCCCGCGCAGGGTCTCATCGCCCGGCAGGTCTTCGGACTGGGGTATGGTGCGGCCGATGGCTTCGGTGAGCCGTTCGGACTGACCCAGGACCTCCTCGCGCTTGGTCTCCCAGGCATCGGACACCGCCCGCATCACGGTCCGAAAGCCGGGCATCCCGTGACGATCGGTGTTGGGGAAGTAGGTGCCGGCATAGAAGGGCCGGCCCTCGGGTGTCAGCCAGACGGTCATCGGCCACCCTCCCTGGCCGGTCATCGCCTGGACCGCCTCCATGTAGATGGAATCGACGTCGGGCCGCTCTTCTCGATCGACCTTCACATTGACGTAGAGGCGGTTCATCTCCGCCGCCGTGTCCGGATCCTCGAACGATTCGTGTGCCATGACATGGCACCAATGGCAAGCGGAGTATCCGACGCTGAGCAGGACGGGAACGTCACGCTCGCCGGCCTCGCTGAAGGCGGCGTCTCCCCACTCCTGCCAGTCCACCGGGTTGTCCTTGTGTTGGAGGAGATACGGCGAGGTCGCTTCGGCGAGGCGGTTGGGCATGACGTCTGAACGTAGTCGAAGTCACGGATCGGCTCTCCAGCCTCAGCGGCTGCGGACCGTCGGTTCATCCGTGCTGTCGCTCACGATTAGGGTCCGAGACATGAAGATGACGGAAGCCAAATGAGCGACGGGGACGTCCAGGCGCTCTATCTATCCGCCGAGCAGCGGTGGATGCAAGGATGGTTGGCCGGCCCCACGATCGAGGGCATGCCTCTGCGGCGCGGCGACCCGGCGCCAGACGTCGAGGTCCTCGACGAGTCGGGACAGGGCGTTTCGTTGGCCTCGGTGTGGGAGGACGGGCCGGCCCTGGTTCTCCTCTGGCGGCACCTCGGTTGCGGCTGTGGGCTGGAGCGGGCCGAGCGCCTGACGGATGAGTTCCAGCACTACGCCGACTCAGGCCTCAACGTTGTCATCGTTGCGCCGGGTGACGTCGAACGGGTGGCGCGATACAAGGAGCAATACAACATCCCGGCGCGGATGCTGACCGATCCCGGGTACGACGCTCACAAGGCGTTCGGCCTCGGGCATTGGTCGGTGGAGCAGGCCCTCTACGACGCACCCGACGAGTACTGCGATCTCGAAGCGGACACGGGGCGCCAATTCCAGGCGGATCGTCGGTCCCAGGGCCGGCCACTGGTCGACGACCCGTGGATGCAGTCCGGTGAGTTCGTGGTCTCCCAGGAAGGCACGATCCGGGTGGCCTACCTCTACAACTACTGCGCGGACTACCCCGACCCGAGGATCTTCACTACCGCAGGCCGGCTTCTCGGGCAGTGACCCGAACCCTTCTCTTGATGCGTCACGCCAAGTCGGATTGGGAGGCCGGTTACGAGTCGGATCACGAGCGGCCCCTCAACAAGCGCGGGGTCAGAAGTGCCCGGGTGATGGGCCGTTTGCTCGCTGACGAGGGCCTGGTGCCGGACGTGGCGATCAGCTCCACCGCGGTTCGAGCCCGGAACACCGCCGAGCTGGCGATCGAGGCCGGCTCCTGGGAAACGGAACTGCGACTCGATCGGTCGTTGTACGAGTCCGGGCCCGAAGGCGTGCTGGCGACCGGCGCCTCGGCTTCCGACGCCGGCCGCCTCATGCTGGTCGGTCATCAACCGACGTGGTCCATGCTGGTGGCAGGGCTGACCGGGGAGCGGATCGTCATGAAGACGGCGACTGTTGCGGTGGTCGAGGTCGAGGTCGGCTCCTGGGACGATCTGCCCACCGCCACCGGCAGCCTGACCCGGGTCCTCGGCCCCAGGACACCGACAGTCCACTAGTGCGTCCAGTCTCGGCGTCGATCCGGGAACAACTTTCGGCAGACGGTGGTTGAACTTGCCGCAACCGTGACACGGTGCGTCCAGCTGGACAATTCCCCGGTCACGGTAGAATGAGACCATTCCACACGTCCCAGACGGCGATTCATTGTGCAAAAGATGGGGGTTCACAAACCCCCTCCCATGTGTCATAGTTGAACGTCCGGGAGATCTTCGCCCGACGGGCTCAGGAGGACTAGATATTGATGCCTGCCGCTGAAACGCGTACTGACAAGACCGAGAAACCAAGAATCCGGCTTCATTCGAAGCTGACGGACGAGCGCGGGCGTCTCACCACAGACCTGGTTTCGCAGTATCTGACTGCTATCGGCGAGTACGACCTCCTGACGGCCGAGCAGGAAGTGGAGCTGGCCCAGAAGATCGAGGCCGGCGAAGAGGCTGCCGAGAGGCTGGAGAACGGCGAATACAACGGCAAGCGCGAGGAGATGGAGCTGCGCCGGCTGGCCCGACGCGGCGCCCAGGCCAAGGACGACTTTCTCACCGCCAACCTGCGGCTGGTCGTGGCCAACGCACGTCGTTACGCCAACACCTCGGGCATCGACTTCCTCGATCTGATCCAGGAAGGCAACCTCGGCCTGATCCGGGCGGTTGAGAAATTCGACTGGCGCAAGGGCTTCAAGTTCTCCACCTACGCCACCTGGTGGATCCGGCAGGCCATCACCAGGGCCATTGCCGACAAGTCCCGAACCGTTCGCATCCCGGTCCATCTCCACGACACCCTGGCCGCAGTCCGCGCCGCGCAGGCGTCGCTGAAGGCCGAGCTAGGTCGTGATCCCCGGCCCGAGGAGATCGCCGAGGAGGCCGGAGTCACCGCTGACAAGGTGGAGCTCGCCTTGAGCGTGGCCGACACCGTGTCCCTGGAGCAGCCGATCGGTGAGGATGGCGCCCAGCTCGGCGACTTCATCGAGGACGAGGACGCCGCCGACCCGGTTCAAATGACCGAGGAGATGGACGTGGCCAACTCCCTCCGGGTGTCGATCGAGCGTCTTCCCGAGCGCGAGGGGAGGATCCTCGCCCTCCGTTACGGCTTCTACGACGGTGTGCCCCGCACGCTGGAGGAGATCGGCGACGAGTTCAATCTCACCCGGGAGCGAATCCGCCAACTGGAGAAGCTGGCCCTCTGCCGTCTCCGCCACCCCTCGTTCGGGATCAGGGAAGCCGACCTCGTCTGAGGCGTTTCCTCCCCCGGGAGGGGGAGGTGGCCAAGAGTTCCCCCCTCCCCGCCTTCGCCGGTATTCCCCCCTTTCAGGGGAAGAAAAGGGTCATCTAACGTGGCGGGCGATGAGACTCGGTGACCTGGTGAGCAATTCGCCTTATGTGTGCGGTCCGGAGACGACCGTGCTCGAGGCCGCGGTGGCGATGGAGGGCTCCGACCTCGGATCGCTTGCGGTGGTCGAGGGCAGGGAGCTGATCGGGCTGGTGACCGAGCGGGACATCCGGCGATCGGTGGCCGACGGCATCGATCTCGGCACGAAAGTCTCGACGATCATGAGCGGGGACCCCGACACCTTCGACCCCGATCTCGACGTTTGGGACGCGGCCGCCTGGATCGCCGAGTCGGGGTATCGCCATCTCCCGGTTATCGACGATGAGGGCTCACTGCTCGGGGTGGTTTCGATCCGCGACCTGCTCAAAGCTCTGGTCGATACCGTGTAGTGGCCCGCCGCTGAAATAGCTACGCTGTCTCGCCGGCCCTCGACGCCGCTGGCGGCGTCCTCGTCCTCGACGAACGGTCAGGTGCGCCTTCGTCCTGCGTCCTTGCCAGCGACCCCCGATGCCTCGGCGACACCGCGGCATTATTTCAGCGACAGACCACTAACCGGTCGGGATCCAGACCAGCTTCAGCTCCACGACCCTGATGTCGGTCTTCTCGAGAGGGATCTCAACCTCTTCGACCGTCTCCGCCTGAGCCGCGTACTCGTCGTCGAGATCGGCCACCTCGTCCTGGAGGTCGGCCTCGAGCTCCGCCATCTCGGCCTTGTCCTCCTCGAGTGCGGCCCTCGCATTCTCGGCCCGAGCTCTGGCTTGGCTGCTGGCCGATCGGCGTCTGGCGGCCCCTCCCAGCGGATTGGATCGCTTGCTACCTCCTAACAGGACACCGATGAGATCGCCGGCCCCGGACAACAGCTCCTCGGTCTGTTTCGAGCCTGCGGTGGCTTCCAGGTCGGCCACCCGGTTCTCCGCCTTGGAGAGAGTTGTCCGGGCCCGTTCCAGACGTGTCTGATATTTGTCCTTGAGCTTGGCAATCGCGTCGTCCTTCGCCTGCTCGGCGCTCTCGGTGGCCCGCGCTAGGAACTCCTCTCGCGATTCGCCGGGCCGGGAGTAGAGCCCGAGCTCTGCGTTCTTGAAGATGGTGACCTTTCTCGCCCCGACCAGATGGTTCTTGAGATCGGCGTCGAGGCCGTTCCAGTAGGCCTTGGTGTCGATCTTCACCTCAGGTATCGCAAACGACGGACCAGCCGGTGGCGCGGCGACGAAGTCACGGGGATCGTGGTCGACCTGTCTGACCGACTCCGGGGCAAGGATCGCGCCCAGTGGGAAGATCACCGCCTCGTACACCTCCTGATGGTTGACCGAGGCCTTGGTGTCGTCGTAGACGAGGTTGACCGTGGCCGCCGCGGCAGGCTCATACCGGGTGCCGGTGGGATCGGCTCCTACCTCCCCGGCCCAGGTGGCAGCAGGGTCGAGGAACATGGCCGCGACTCCTTCTGCCACCTCGGGCATGACCGGCACCTGGTCATCATCGAGGGCGGCAGGAGCCGCAGCCGGCGCTGCCGTCGCAGGGGGCTCGGTCCCCGCCGCAGCCGGTTCGGCGGGAGCCGCGGCCGATTCGAGAGCGGTCGGCACGTCAGAGGGAGCTGCGTCTGGCGCCTCCACGACCGGAGACGAGGGGGCCTTGTCTTTCATCAAGAGCGACACCTGGTCGCGGGTCAGTGGCCCGGCCAGATAGGACATGGCCCAGCGGGTCCCGAAAAGGGTTGGTTCCGGGGCCTTGGTCGTGGTCATGACGAACTGCCTCTTCTCCAGATCGGAGATCAGCTTGTCGTAGGCCTTCACGTCGACGGTCCCGGTGGCGCTCTCCATGCCCTCGAGGATGCGTCTTTTGTCGTTCTCGGTCTGGAGCCGCCCCACCATCCAGGTGCCCGCGTTCGACATCGCCTTGTAGTCGAGGTCGACGGGGTTCTGAGTGGAGAGGATCATCCCCACGCCATGGGCCCGGGCTTGTTTGAGAACGGTCAGGATCGGCTTCTTGGATGGAGGCTCGGCGGTCGGAGGGGCGAATCCGAAGACCTCGTCCATGTAGACCAGGGCCCGCAGCTCGGCGGTCCCCGGTTGGCCCCGGAACCAGGTGACCAGTTTGGAGAGAAGAAGCGCCACCACGAAGAGGCGCTCGGTGTCGGAGAGGTGGGTCAGGTAGATGATGGCGCATTTCGTCTTGTCGCCCCCGGAGAGCATCTCGCCGATGTCCAGGGGCACGCCCTCGAGCCACGCGGCGAACGACGGGGAGGCAAGGAGGCCGTTGAGCTTCATCGCCAGCTCCATCCGCTCCTTTTCCGGGAAGAAGGTGTCGACATCGAAGACCCCCAACTTCCGGAACGGCGGTTTCGGCACCTGGCCGATGAGGGTCGCCAGATCGAGATCCCGGTCCTCCCTCCAGAAAGTCTCGATGATCGTGGCGAGAAGGATGTGCTCGGGGCTCGACACCGGATCGGCTTCGATACCTGCCAGCGTGAGGAGGGAGGAGACGAACGCCTCGATCTCATCATGGATCAACTCAGCCTGAGATTCCCAATCGAGGGACGGCGCGCGCATCGAGCCGAGGACGTCGAGACCGACTCCGGCGCCCGATCCCGGCGTGTAGATCGTCATCTCGGAGTTGTCCCGGAGAGTGGTGAGCCGGTCCGAGGTGATCCCCGACCCGGACAGACCTTCCTTCCATGTGGTGGCGGTTTCTGCCGCCAACTGGTCCGGGGTCACACCCTGACGCTCGGCCTCGGCTTCGTCGATCCATGGTCTGAAGTCGGCAGGGGAGAAGTCAGGGAAGTTGAGGAGCAGGTTCCCCATATCACCCTTGGGATCGATGACCAGACAGGGGATGTCGTTCAGCAGTGCCTCTTCCAGGATCGTGATCCCGAGACCGGTCTTGCCCGACCCCGTCATGCCGACGATCACCCCGTGGGTGGTGAGGTCGGCTCCGTCGTAGATGACGGGCTCGCCGCCGTCACCTGTCTCCTGCCCTATGAAGAAGCGGCCCTGCTCGATGTCCATGTGCCCCGAATATATGCCCTCACCCGCCATGGCCGCGTGCCGGCGAAGGACGGGCCGGCAAATTCGGGATGGTTTGAGACCCGGGCGTCGTAACCTGACCCTGGCTTGGTTCTCGACGCGGTCTTGACTTTGAGCCACGCCTGAGTTGCTCGTTTTCCTTATCCAATGTTCTCCCAGCAGATGACTCCCTGGTCGGTGCTGCGCGACGGTGTCCGCCTCATCTGGCGATTCGTCAAAGCGCATCCGGCGTCGTTCGGGCTCGCCGTGTCCGGCGCAGCCGTGTTCGCCGGCGCCATCATCGCCTCCGCTTGGGTGATCGGCTGGGTCACCGACACCCTGATCATCCCGGTGCTCGACGAGGGAGTGGAACCGGCTGGTCTGCTCCTTCCCGCAGCAGCGGCGATCCTGGGAGTGGCCCTCGTGAAGGCCGCCGGGATCGTCGTTCGACGCACCTCGGCTGGGTGGCTCCAGTTCCGGACTCGCCAGGACGTGCGGAATCAGCTCCTCGCCCACCAGCTGCGGCTCAAGATGTCATGGTTCAACCGTCAAGCGGTGGGAGACCTCCTGGCCGTGGCCGAGTCCGATGTCGATCAGGGCACCGGCGTTCTCGCCCCCCTGCCATACGCGACCGGGGTCACGCTGCTCCTGGTCGGGACAGTGGTGATGATCACCGCAATAGATCCGTGGCTCGGGCTGGGTGCCGTTATCGGTCTGATCGTTGTGCTCGTGGTTGACGTCCGGGGCAGCTGGATCACCTACTCGCTCTGGGAGGAGGTGCAGCGGGCCCGGGGTGAGGTCTCGACCGTTGCCCATGAGTCCTTCGACGGGGCCCTCACGGTCAAGTCGCTCGGTCGGGAGGAGTACGTATCCGATCACTTCGGGCGGGTATCGGACGAAGTGCGGGACCGGCTGATCACGGTGAACTCGATCTGGGCCTCGTATCAGGCCGTGATTCGGGTGCTGCCCCAGGTGATGATCGTTTGTCTGCTCGTGGTGGGCGCCAGCCGGGTCGGCACCGGTGCGGTCACCGCGGGCGAGCTGGTGACAGTCGCCTACCTGCTCGCCCTTCTCGCCTTCCCGGTCCAACTCATCGGATTCGTGTTGTGGGACCTCGCCGGGAGCCTGGCCGGATGGAAACGGGTCCAGGACGTTTTCGATGCCGATGAGTTCATGGTCTATGGCGAGGCGCAGGCCCGGAGTGCATCGGCACCGGCGCCGCTCGATGGTGAGACCGTCGGCTTCGGGTACGACGAGAGCGGTCCGGTGCTGGACGACCTCGAACTCCATTTGACGGCAGGGACCACTCTGGCCGTGGTCGGCCCGACTGCCTCCGGGAAGTCGACGTTGAGCCTCCTCTTCGCCCGTCTCTGGGATCCCGATGCCGGCTCCATCCAGATCGACGGCGCCGACCTTCGCTCTTTCAACGTCTCCGAGCTCCCCAAGGAGGTCTCGTACGTGTCACAGAATGCCTTCCTGTTCGACGACACCGTGGCGGGCAACATCACCCTGGGCGAAGAGTTCACCGATACCGACCTGAGGACGGCGGCCCGTTTGGCCGGAGCCGAAGGGTTCATCTCGGAGCTGCCGGCCGGCTACGACACCGAGCTCGGCGAGCGGGGCACCACGCTCTCCGGCGGCCAGCGGCAGCGCATCGCCTTGGCTCGGGCCTTGATCCGCAAGCCCCGGCTGCTGGTTCTCGACGACGCCACCTCGGCGGTCGACCCCTCGGTGGAGGCCGAGATCCTGCGCAGCCTGAAGAGCGCAGCCCTTCCCTCGACCATCGTGGTCGTTGCCTATCGGCCGGCGTCGATCCGTCTCGCCGACGAGGTGGTCTATGTGGACGAGCGGCGGGTTCTGGCCCACGGTCGCCACGATGAGCTACTCGAGACGACACCCGGGTACACCCGCCTCGTCCAGGCCTATGAGGACGACGCCAGGCGGATGGCGGAGGAGGCATCGTGAACGACGAGCAGGCCACCGGGAGGGTGCTGGGGCGGGCGATGAGGCTTGCTCCGGCCCTGCGCAAGGGTCTCCGGCTCACCCTGCTCATGGCGATGGGCGGCCAGGCCATCACGGTGGTGACTCCGATCGTGATCCAGATGATCATCGACGACGAAATCCTCGCTCCTGGTGGGATCGACATGAGCGACGTGTTGTGGAAGGCGGGGGTAGCGCTGGCGGCCCTGGCGATCGGTGTCGTCGTGGGCCGCGCTGCCGTCCTCCGGTTGATCCGCTCCTCTTCAACGGGTCTCTCCGACCTGCGGATCATGACCTTCCGCCATCTCCTCAGGCGGTCGGTGCTCCATGTGGAGGCCGACCGACGCGGCGACCTGGTCTCCCGTGTCACCTCCGACGTGACCACGCTCCAAGAGTTCATGGAGTGGGGCGGAGTCGGGCTGATCATCGCCTGCAGCCAGGTGATCCTGGCGCTGGCCGTGATGGTCTTCTACGAGTGGCGTCTTGCTCTGGTGGCTGTGGTCGGTGTCATCCTCTACATGTTCCTGATGCGTTGGTTCCAGCGGGTCCTGGCCCACAACTACGACACGGTCAGGGTCGAGGTGGGCCGTTCCCTCGGCGTGCTCAGCGAGTCGATCAGCGCCCTGCCGGTAGTGCGCGCCTACGGCATCGAGACGCCCACGACCGCAAAGGTGGCAGATGCGCTGGAGAAGCGGTTCTGGATCGAGTTCCGCACTGCCCGCTTCGGCAACATCCTGTTCTCCTCGGCCGAGGTGTTCGCCGGCGCCCTCACCGCCGCGATCGTGGTCGGCGGGATCCTCATCGGCACCGCTCAGGGAATGACGGCCGGGACCCTCGTTGCCTTCCTCTTCCTGACCAATCTGCTGATCGAGCCGTTGCAGATCGTGGTCGAGACGCTGGAGTTCGCTCAGAGCGCCGCCTCGGGTCTGCGTCGCATCCTCGGGGTCCTCGACTCCGACATCGAGATGCCCGACCCCGAGGATCCGGACCATCTCCGTCCCGGTGGCCTGAGTGCCCGCTTTCACGAGGTCGGGTTCACCTACCCCAACGGCACCGACGTTCTCCGGGGCGTTTCGGTCGACATCCCGGTCGGGTCCCGAATTGCCGTCGTCGGGGAGACCGGCTCGGGCAAGACGACATTCGCCAAGCTGCTGGTACGTATGCTCGATCCGGCACGAGGAACGGTCTCGATCGGCGGGGTCAACGCCAAGCGACTGACCCAAGAGGAGCTCCGGTCTCGTGTCGCTTTCGTGCCCCAGGAGGGGTTCCTGTTCGATGACACCGTTGCGGCAAACGTCCGATACGGGCAGCCCGAGGCCGACGATGCGGAGATCTGGACCGCATTCCACGAGCTTGGGCTTGGGGAGTGGGTCGAGGGCCTTCCCGCCGGGCTCGGAACCAAGGTGGGCGAGCGGGGCGGCAACCTCTCGTCGGGGGAGCGGCAGCTGGTCGCGCTGGTTCGAGCCTGGATCGGCTCTCCCGACCTCCTCGTCCTCGATGAGGCGACATCGGCGGTCGATCCGGCGCTCGACGTGGCCCTCAGACACGCCATGGAACGGCTCACCGAGGGACGGACCTCGGTCACCATCGCCCACCGCCTGGCCACCGCCGAGGGATCAGACGAGGTGCTCGTCTTCGACGACGGGGTGTTGGTGGAGCGCGGGCATCACCGGGATCTGCTGGCTGGTGGCGGGGTCTACGCCGCCCTCTACGCCGATTGGGCCGCAGGGACGAAAACGGTGTGAACGTCACGCCCGGCCAGAAAACCCCTCAGGCCCTTCGGGCCCCCTCCCCCCTCCGGGGGAGGAAGCGGCCCACGTTTCTCCCTCCGGGGAGGAATACGTCAGTGCTCGGCTCACACCTCCGGTGGGGGGAGGTAGTGACCGGTGGTGAACTTGCCACTGTCGACTTCGACCTTCCAGATCGAGCCCTTGGAGCAATAGAAGCGGGAGACCAGGCTGAGACCCGCCCACATCATCCGGTTGATCAGGGCCGGGATCACATCCCCGTGTGAGCAGACGACGGCATTGGTTCCGACCAGCCCGTCGACGAGTGCGTAGGCCGCGTCGATGTCGGGCTCCTCGGCGAGCAGGGGCGAGGTCTCGACCGGGGCCTTGATCAATTTGGACAACGGCTCGACCGTTTGCACGCAACGGTCGTACGGACTGGAGAGAATCCGCTCGATCCCGGCATCGGCCAACGAGGCGGCAATGGCCTCGGCCTGACGCCGTCCCTTCTTGGTCAGCTGACGGACTTCGTCCCGGCCCTTCCACATCGACCTGTCCCCTGCAGTCGTGTGGCGGAGCAAATAGAGGGTGCCGGTCTGGGCCAGCTTCTTGAGGTCGGTCCCGCCGACCAGGTCGCGGTCCTGCTCGTAGCTGAGCATCTTCAGCGTCTTGCTTCTCGACAGCCACTTGACCTCGTCGACTTCTGAGTTCTTCTTGAACCCAGGGCTGTCGGGAAGGGGCCTCATGGCGAACCAGTTCACCTCTTTGACCCCACCCTGGATCCGATAGCGGGTGGTGCCTACCGGAGCGACGATGCGGCACCGGTACCCCGTCTCCTCGAGGACCTCGCGCACGGCGGTCTCCTCTGGCTCTTCGCCCGAATCGGCTTTGCCCTTGGGCAGGGACCAGTCGTCGTACTGGGGGCGATGGGCGACCAGGAGACGGAGCTTGCCTTTCGGTGTCTTGCGGAAGACGACACCCCCGGCGGCTCGGATGAGTCGTGTCACGGCGGGGACTTTAGATCCCCTTTCGGCTACCTCCCCGGGCTTGAAGCCAGCTGCGCCGAATCGAGCTCGGTCCCGGCGGCGGTGAGATCGATCGTCACCGAGCTGCAGGTGACACACACCTGGCGTCGGATCCCCGCGCCAACTTGAGTCGCCGGCCCATAACTATGAAGTCCGCGCCGGCACGAGGACTTCCTGTGGATCGCTGCGGTCTGGTCGGGACGCACATGGCTCATGCTCAAACTCTGCGGCGGGGGTAGCCCCGATGTCAAGAGTCGTCCGGTTCGCGCCTGAGGGGACTAGTGCCCCGACCACCGACGTTCGCCGTGTTCAGGACGGCCAGATGACGTCGCCGGCGGCGTCCTCGTCCTCGACGAACGGCCGGGTGCGCCTTCGTCCTGCGTCCTTGCCGGGCGACGCCCCTGACTCGCCCTGAACATCGCCAACGTCAGTGGCCAGAGCACTGGTGCGGGCGGTGAGTACCCAATCCACTCCTTCGTCGACCGTGTCCGCCCAGACCAGGTCGTCCTCAAAGGCTCCCACCTCGTCGACCAGAGCCCTGGCCAGCGCCTTCCATCCCGCTCCGACCGCGACACTGACCCGTGGCGTGGCCCCACCCTGGCGGAGGATGTGGTTGGTGTTCCACGAGATGAGCAGCTCGGCCGCGGTGCCGATCGACCCGGGCAGGGCCAGGGTGGCGATGGAGCGCCGCATCATGATGTCGATCCTGTTGGCCAGGCTGGAAGCCTCGATGACCTCATGGACGAAGGGGTTTGGGGTGGACCGGTCGGGGAACAGGATCGGGGCAGTCACCCCGATCACATGACCATCGGCGCCCGCCGCCCCGCTGGAAACCGCCTCCATGGTCCCGCCGTAACCCCCGGTGATCACGGCGAAGCCCTCGCCGGCGATTCGGGCACCGGCCCGATGAGCTTCCTCCCACTCGGACGATCCCGGATCGGTCTGGGAGGAGCCGAACACGGCGATGCCGCCGTTCCGGCTCAACTCTCCATCACCTTTCTGATCCCGGAGACCACCCGATCCGGGTCGATGAGGGCGTGGGTCTCGATGGCGAACTGCGGCCAAGGCGTGTCGAAGCCGGTCACCCGGACGATCGGTCCTTGCAGGTCGTATAGGGCGTCTTCGGCGACGACGGCGGCGACTTCGGCGGCAACACCGGCCGAGCCTTGTGGCTCCTGGACCAGCAGGAGCCTTCCCGTCTTCCGCACCGACTCGAGGACCGTCTCCCGATCCCAGGGGTAGAGGGTGCGAAGGTCGATGACCTCGACCGATTCCCCCACCTGGTCGGCTGCGGCGAGGGCGACGGGGACCATCCCGCCATACGTGACCAGGGTCAGGTCGGTGCCCACGCGTCTCACCCGGGCCCGGCCGATGGGGAGGGTGTAGTGATCGTTTGGCACGTCCTCGCGGCCCGCGCGGTAGAGAACCTTCGGCTCGAGGAAGATGACCGGGTCGTGGCCGGTCAGGGCTGCAGCCAAAAGCCCCTTGGCCTCGATCGGCGTCGATGGGCAGACCACTACCAGACCGGGTGCATGGACGAAGTAGGCCTCCGGCGAGTCGCAATGATGCTCATGGGCCCCGATCCCGGCACCGTTGGGGAACCGAACCACGACCGGCACCTCGGAGTTTCCCCTGCTTCTGAAGCGGTAACGCCCGAGATGGCTGACGATCTGGTCGAAAGCCGGGTACACGAACCCGTCGAACTGGATCTCCGCGACCGGGCGGGCCCCGGCCAGCGCCATCCCCACCGCGGTGCCGACGATGCCGGATTCGTTGAGAGGGGTGTCGATCACCCGCTCCTCGCCATAACTTCCCTGCAGACCCTCGGTCACCCGGAAGACACCACCGGTCAGCCCGACGTCCTCCCCGAGGACGATCACGTTCGAGTCGCGCCCCATCGCCTCGTCGAGGGCGGCGTTGATCGCCTCCGCCATGGTCAGCGAACGGGTTGGCCCTCCGGGTATCGAGTCGTGCCCGACCCCCCACACTTCGTCGGAGTCGAAGGGGGTCGGCTCCTCGCCGTGCGAGCTCTGCATCGCGTGCAGCTGATCGACTACATGGGCCGGGATCCGGTGAAAGCCGTGACGCACGGCATCGTCCCGGCCCGGCAACGGTTGGGCCTCGATCTCGGCGATGGCGGCGGTGACGAGGTCGGAGGTCTCCATGGCCACCTTCTCACCCACCGCCTCGTCCCATTCGCCCCGATCCTCGAGGAAGAGACGCATCCTCTCGATCGGGTCCCGCTTGCGCCATTTGTCCTCTTCCGCCTGCTCCCGGTAGAGCCTGGCGTCGTCGGCCGTGGCATGGGGCCCGTAGCGATAGGTCATGGCTTCGATCAGGGTGGGCCCCCCACCCTCGCGGGCGCGATCGACGGCGAGGGTGGTGGCGAGGTACATGGCGATGGGATCCATTCCATCCACCCGAATCCCCTCGAATCCGTAACCCGCCGCTTTCTGGGCGATGGTCTCGGCTGCGGTCTGCTTCTCGTAGGGAACGGATATGGCATAGAGGTTGTTGGCGCAGATGAACACTGTTGGGGTCTTCCAAACGCCTGCGAAGTTCATCCCGGAGTGAAAGTCGACCTCGGAGGTGGCCCCGTCTCCGAAGTAAACGGCGGTGACCGTGCTCTCGCCGCGCAGCTTGGTCACATAGGAGTAGCCCACGGCGTGGGGGAGTTGGGTGGCGATGGGGACGGACACGATCCCGGTGCGGTACTTCTCCATGTCCCATCTCGCATTTGGAAGACCCTTCCAATAGGCGAGGAGCACCTCGATCGGCAGTCCCCGGGTCACCTGGACACCGTGCTCCCTATAGGAAGGGAACACGAAATCATCGGGCTCGAGGGCGAGAGCGGAGCCGATCTGGACCGCTTCCTGGCCCTCGAGCATGGCGTAGGTCCCGATTCGCCCCTGACGCTGCAGGGCGAGCATCCGGCGGTCCAACTCGCGGGAGAGCACCATGTTGCGATACATCTGTTGGTAGAGCTCGGGGTCGAGCCCGGGATCCTCCCCGACCAGCCTCCCCTTCTTGTCGATCACCCGCAGCGCCTTCGGCTTCGACGTCGGGTCACCTTCGCTTGGGATCAGCAGCTCCAATTCATCCTCAACCTTACGGTTCCACCAGCCCCGCTGTGGCAGGCGCTGATTACCGTTCTCGGATGCCCCGCTTTCGGTCGGACATCGCTGCCATCAGCCCCTATGTCCCGGGACGATCGATCGACGAGGTCGCGGCCGAGATCGGGATCAAACCCGACGAGATCGTCAAACTGGCCTCCAACGAGAGTCCGGAAGGCCCGTTCCCCGGTGTGATCGAGGCTGCGGCCAGGGCGCTCGCAGAGTCCAATCGTTACCCCGACAACGACCATCTCCTTCTCACCGACGCCCTCGCCAGGTGGCTCGAGGTGCCCGGTGAACATTTCTGGTTCGGCAACGGGAGTGTCGGGCTGCTCGGGCACACCGCCCTCGCCACCGGTGGTCCCGGCACCAGCGCGGTGTACGCCTGGCCGTCTTTCATCATGTACCGGATCGCCTCTCGCTGGGCGATGAGCGAGGCGATCGAGGTCCCCCTCGACGAGGACCATGTCCACGACCTCGATGCAATCGCCGCTGCGATTCGCGACGACACGACGATCGTCTACCTGTGCAACCCGAACAATCCCACCGGGACCATCGTCTCAGCCGATGCCATGGGCGATTTCATCGCATCGGTCCCCAAATCGGTGTTGATCGTGATCGACGAGGCCTATCACGAATTCGTGACCGACGAGACGTACGCCACGGCCATACCGCATGCGATCGAACGCCCGAACGTGATCGTGCTGCGGACCTTCTCCAAGGTCTTCGCCCTGGCGGCACATCGAATCGGATATGGGGTGGGCCGGCCGGAGACAATTGCCGAACTGCGCAAGGCCCAGGCGCCGTTCACCGTCAACCAGATCGCACAGGTGGCCGCCGCAGCCTCTCTCCGCGATCGAGGCGAGCTGGTCCGGAGGATCGAGGCAAATGAGGCGGCCCGGCATCAGCTCCTCGGGGTCCTGACCGAGCGGTCCCTGCCCCATACGGAGAGTCAGGCCAACTTCGTCTTCTTCGAGCTCGGGCTGGACGGCGAGGAGGCCGCCACCAAGTTCACCGAGCGCGGTGTGATCGTCCGGCCTATGGGCGGCAGATGGCTTCGGGTCACAATCGGCATCGACCACGAGAATCGGCGCTTCGTAGAAGCTCTCGACGGGGTGTTGTCCGGTCTCTGACCGATTTGGGGTGTCTCCCCGGACCGGGCAATCTGGATCTCGGTTCCACACTTCATCCAGGAGAAATCGTGAAGGCAATCGTCTCAGGGCTTGCCGCCTTGGCCCGAAAGGCACCTTGGGCGGTCATCATCGTGTCGCTGATCCTCACTGGCGTCTTCGGTTATCTCGCCGGGCAGGTCGAGGTGGCCAGCGGTAACGAGGGCTTCGCCCCCGACTCACCTGAGATCGCTGCCAGTGAGCGGATCTCGGAGCTGTTCGGCGACGCCACTGCCGACACTGCCCTGCAGGTGGTGATCAGGGACGAGGGTGGCGACGTGATCACGGCCGAGGGCTTGCGCACCGCGATCGCCACCGCCGAGGCGATCCGAGCGTCGGCCGTCGGCGACCTTGTCGCCGACCAGCCCCAACGACCCGGGGTGTTCCACTACCTGAGCGGTGTCGAGCAGGCGGTGCTCGGCCAGGGCCTCGACCCGAACCAGGTCACGGACGAACAGGTGAAGGCGATGTTCATCGAGGCCATCGACGGGGACGGTGAGTTCGACGCCTCTCCCGAACAGGTTTCCTTCCTCACCCAACTCGCCTCTCAGGACCTCGACCCGGCTGCCGGCAGCGCCGAGGCGGGCATGGTGCTCGCCTTCGTCAGCCCTCCTCCCGGTGATGCCGACGCGTCGTTCAACGCCCAGGTGGAGGCGGAATCGTCGATGGCCGAGGACCTGGCCGCCATCGACAGCGAGCTGGAGATCCTCCCCTTCTCTTTCGCGCTGCTGCTGACCGGCACCGACGACTTCACCGCCGAAGTGGGCGAGCTCTTCGCCCTGGCATTCGCCGTGATCCTGGTGATCCTCATCTTCGTCTATTGGCTCAAGCCCGAGCAGCTCGGCTGGGCGCGTGCCACCCGCAGGACCCTGGCTGACACCCTGGTCACCCTGTTGGCAATCGTGATGGCGATCGGGTGGATGCAGGGCATCGGGGTCCTCCTGGAACGGGCCGGGATCATCGACGCCTTCTCTGCGCCGACCCAAATCGTGCCCATCCTCCTCATCGGCCTCGGCGTCGACTACGGGATCCACCTCAACTCCCGCTATCGCGAGGAGATCGGGGAGGGCCTCTCGGTGGACGATGCCATGGGCGGGGCGATCAGGACGGTGGGCATCGCCCTGGTCCTGGCCACTCTGACCACCGTGATCGGGTTCCTGACCAATGTGTTCAGCCCGATTCCTGCGTTGAAGGACTTCGGGATCCTCTCCGCAGTGGGAATCCTCGCCGCCTTCCTTCTGATGTTGGTGTTCCTCCCCACAGTGCGCATCGTCGCCGACCGCCGGGCAGAGAGGAGAGGCACCCTGCCGGTGGCCACGATGCACAGTCACGGCGACCGATTGCTGCCCAAGGCGATGGAGAAGCTGGCGATCCTCGCCGAGCATGCCGCCATTCCCACGCTGGTCATCGCCCTGGCCCTCGGCGGCCTCGGTTGGTACGGGTTCACCCAGCTCGAGACGCGGTTCTCGTTCACCGACTTCCTTCCCGCCGACTCCCCCTATGTCCTGACCCTGGAGGTGCTCGAGGAAGACTTCGGCGGGGGCTTGGGGGAGACGAGCCAGGTCCTGGTGGAGACAGCGGAGGGGGAGACTGTCGACGCCGCCCTGCACAACGCCCTGGTCGATGCCAATGCCGACCTGGCCGGCGTCGAGGATGTGGCCACCGTCGAGACGGCTCAGGGTGAAGTCGTCAACGCCGTGTCCCCAATCGCCGTCCTGGGCCAGGCGTTGGCCGGCGACCCGGCGGCGGCACCGGACTTGTTTGCCGCCGCCCAGGAAGTGGGAATGGGACCGGACCTCAAGGTCGACGAGTCGGCCAACGTCGGCCCGCTCTATGAAGCGCTGCTGGCCTTTGCCCCGGAACAGGCGGCACAGGTAATCCATCTCGGCGAGGAGGGGATCGACGCCTTGCTCTGGGACATCACCACAACCGCCGGCGAGGGCCCGGGTGAGCTCCGGGTGGGTCTGGATGATGCCTTCCAGCCGGCCCGCGATACCGGGGCCTCAGCCACCGCCACCTCGCAGAACATCATCGGCGACGTGGTGGTCAACTCCCTGACCAGCTCGCAAAGCGCCTCACTCTTCATCACTATTGCGGTGTCTGCACTGGTCCTCGTCATCAGCTTCGCCATCGAGAACCGGCGATGGTTCCTCGGGATCATCACCATGGCCCCGGTGGGGTTGGTCGTCCTCTGGACCTATGGGCTGATGTACGCCACAGGCATCCCATTCGGGCCGGTCACGGCCACCCTTGCCGCCCTCGCCATCGGCATCGGGGTCCCTTACACGATCCATATCGCCCGACGTTTCCTCGAAGACCGGCGCGAGCAGCCCGATGCCGATGAGGCGATGCGCCTGACCATGCGCCACACCGGTGGCGCCCTCGCCGGATCGGCATTCACCACCATGGCCGGCTTCGGGGTCCTGATCACGTCGAGCTTGATCCCCTTCCGGCAAATGGGCCAGGTGACGGTGTATGCCATAGGTCTCGCCCTGATCGCCGCAGTGGTCGTGCTGCCTTCGATGCTGACCCTGTGGGATCGGTACCACCAAAGGAGGGGAAACATGCCAGCTGCCGAGCCAAAGGAGCCGGCGGCCCCTCGTTCGGTATAGGTCGATCGACTACTAGAGAGCGGCTCCGGGGCCGGTCACAATATGGCGGGGGAGGGCACTGGGCCCCCCTATTTCGTGCATACGGAGGGCTCCAGGCGGTATGGATCTTCATCGAATCGGCCACGAGGCTGCTCGATTGCTCCCGCTCGCGCACAATGTGCTCGAGCACTACCCGTTCGAGGTGAAGGAGCTGGAGCACCTAGCCACGCATTCCAATGTGATGTACCGCGTGGTGACGTCCGATGGCTTCCAGTGTGTGCTTCGGGTGGGCAGTCCCCAAGCCAACTCACGCTCGAACATCGAATACGAGGTCGCCTGGCTCGCGGACCTGAATCGGGACACCGATCTCGAGCTGGTTTCGCCCATCCCCACCGGCTACGGCACTTTGATCGTCAACGCCAAGGAGCCGGATTCGGACCGGACCCGGCCCTGCGTCCTCTTCAGCTGGGTGCCGGGGGCCCCACTGGCCGACGGGGCCGGAAGCTTCGGTTACCGGCTGCTGGGCCGGGTGAGCGCCTCGTTGCAGGAGCACGGTCGCACCTGGCAGCCACCCAACCCGGACAACATGCGCCGCTGGGATCGGATCTTCTACTACGACCTCGCCCACGACCCGGTCGTGATCGAGGACCCCCGATTCGACCACCTGTTCGACCCCTATCGTCGAAAGACGATCAGTCAGGCTTGTGAGCTCTCCGAGCAGGTGATCAAGGACGCCTGGGCGACTTCGTTCCCCCATGTCGTCCATGGTGATCTGCACGAATGGAACGTGCATCTGGTTCGCTCCCGGCTCCACGCCTTCGACTTCGAGGATGTGATGATCGCCACGCCCGCCCAGGACGTCTCCGTTTGTCTCTACTCCTCTCGGGCCAGCGACCGACGCGACGAGATCCGGGCTGCCTACCGTCAGGGATTCGAGGAGATCGCGCCCTGGCCCATCGAAGACGAAGAGCAGTTGGACGGCTTTCACGCCGCCCGGCAGATCATGCTGATGAACTATGCGGCCCGGACACTGCCGATGGGAGAGGCCGAGGAGTATTTGACCCAGGTGACGCCGTGGCTACGGCGTTACGTGGATCATTACGGTTGAGCCCATGAGGTTCGCGGACCGCCGCGAAGCCGGGAAACGACTTGGTGATGCGGTGGCTGAACACGATCCGCGGGCCCCGCTGGTCGCCGCCCTTCCCCGTGGCGGCGTGCCTGTCGGGTTCGAGGTGGCTGAGGCCCTCGACTGCGACCTGGACGTCCTGGTGGTCAGGAAGGTCGGTGTGCCCTTTCACCCAGAGCTCGCCATGGGAGCTGTCGCCGAGGGAGGGGTTGTGATCAGGAACCAGGAGATCATCGAATCCGTCGGCATCGACGAGGCGACGTTTCAGGCGGCAGCTGATTCGGAAACGGCCGAGCTGGAGGCCCGACTCGCCCGTTATCGGGCGGCGAGTCCTGCCATCGACCCGAAGGGACGCACTGTGGTGGTCGTCGACGACGGCCTGGCCACCGGCTCGACCGCGCTAGCGGCCGTAGAGGTGCTTGGGGCCAGGGAGGTGCTGGGAGTCTGGCTGGCGGTTCCGGTCGCCCCGCCGGAGATGGTGCCTGTGATGGAGCGGGCGACTGATCGGGTGATCGTCCTCGACAGGCCAAGGCGATTCATGGCTGTGGGAGCGTGGTACCGAGACTTCTCGCCGACATCGGATTCGGAGGTGGTCGAGCTGTTGGATCGATCCCGACGACACCGTGGCCATTAGCCTTCCGCCAACGCAACCGGAGAAGGACCATATGCCGTCACTGGAGCCGTTCTGCACGATCACAGCAGAGATGGGGCGGAAGATCATCGGCAATGCGCCGGCCGGGATGCGCATCGATTTTCCATTCGAGGGCACGGCCACAGGCCCCCACTGGGATGGGGAGCGTCCGGTGCAGGGAATCGACTACGTCACGATGCGGTCCGACGGCAACATGGCGCTCGACATCCACGCCACCATCGGGGAGAAACGGGAGACCGTCGCCTATCGGGGCAGCGGGGTCTCGATCGTGAATCCCGACCAGTCGGCCGAGCCGCGGGAGTTGCTCACCTTCGACACCGGTAACGAGGATCTGGCCTGGCTAAACGGGGAGATCGGCGTCGCCTTCGGCAAAGGCGAGGTGGGCAAACTCATGGTCGAGGTGTATCTGGTTCGGCCGTAGGGAAGCCTCAGGATCGGAAATCCGGTTTCCGCTTGTCCACGAAGGCCTTGACCCCTTCGCGGTGCTCGGGGGTCCTGCCGAGGCGACGTTGTTCCGTCTGCTCCGCTGTCAACGCGGCCTCGAGGGACGACCCGGACGCCTCCCGGATCAGGCGCCTGGTGCTCACCAGCGAATCGGGTACCAGGTCAGCCACCTGACGGGCCGCCTCCATTGCCCGGTCGATGAGCTCTGGGCCCGGGACCACGTCGAGGCACAATCCGAGCGCCTGTGCTTCCTCCGCCGAGACGCGGCGGTTGGTCAGGGCCAATTCCATTGCTCGGGAGACTCCGAGATGGTGGGCCAGCCACCAGGTCGTCCCCGAATCGGGGACCAGCCCAATAGCGGTGAACGCCGAGGTCAGGGTGGCTTCCTCTGCCATCACCCGGAGGTCACACGCCAGGGCCAGGCCAACCCCGGCGCCGGCGGCAACCCCGTTGATGGCGCCGACGACCGGCACCCGGCATTCGAGGATGGCATGTAGGGCCGGGTGGAAGACCTGCTCGAGCAACGCGGCGAGATCGGGCCCTTCGCCCGATTCGTAGGCGGGCATCAGGTCCGTGAGGTCGGCGCCGGAGCAGAACGCCTTGCCGGCCCCGGTGAGGATCACCGCCCGGCTCTCCTCCCCGGCGCGATCCAGCGAGCGGACCAAACCCTCTCCCAGGGTCGCCTCGATGGCGTTGTACCGGTCCGGCCGATTGAGGGTGACGACGGCCACGTCATCCTGGAGCAGATACTCGACGCTCATTCTCCTCCTCGTCCGAGAAGGCTAACCACCCGAGAAAGCCAAGCAATGCTGGCGTTTTCGCCTATCGTTAGCCGGCATCGTCGTACTCCATGACGGCGCCAATCGTCGACCCACAAGGAGGGGCCGTGAACAAGTCCGAGATGGCGGACAAACTCGCCGACAAGGCGGACATCTCCAAAGGCAAAGCCACGGAGATCATCGACATCATTTTCTCCACCAAGGACGGCGAGGGAATCATCGCCGTGGAGCTCGATGCCGGCCGCAAAGTCAACATCACCGGGTTTGGCAACTTCGCCACCAAGCACCGCTCTGCTCGCCAGGGCAGGAACCCCGCCACCGGGGAGACCATCACTATCGCCGCGAAGAGGTATGCCCACTTCTCCGCTTCAAAGGGCCTGAAGGACCGCGTCGCCGAATAACCAGCCCTTACCGGGATTTGATGGGCCCTGTCAACCGGCGGGGCCCATTACTTTGCGCCGGGCATGAATCGCGACCTGTGGCGCCCGCCCGTTGCCATAGCCCATCGTGGCAGCCGTCTGCTCTGGCCCGAGAACACGATGGAGGCCTTCTCGGGCGCCGTCTCGCTCGGGTTCCGGCATCTGGAGACCGATCTCCACCTCACGGCCGACGGCGTGCTCGTTTGTTTCCACGACCACACCCTGGACCGGACGACCGACGGTTCCGGGCCTGTCGGTGACCTCACCCTCGAGCAGCTGTCCGGGTTCGACGCCGGGCACCGACACGTCGGGAGGGACGGATATTCCTTTCGCGGCTTGGGGATCCGGGTACCCACCCTGGAGGAGGCCTTGCTCGCATTTCCCAGGGTTTGCTTCGTGGTCGATCTCAAGACGGACAATCTCGTCGAGCCGCTGCGGGAGTTGATCGAGCGTCTGGACCTGCATGACCGGCTCATCGTCGGCTCGTTCTCCGATCGACGTCTCGAAGAGTTCCGGGGTGCGTCCGGCGGGCTGGTCGCCACCTCGACCGGGGCGACGGCGAGCAGATCCTGGCTCCTCGCCTCCCGGCTTGGCCGCGGGGTCGCCGGCGACGCCGCCGCACTTCAATTACCTCGCCGATCGCGCGGGCTACGGGTAGTCGACCCGCGTCTCGTGGACGCCGCCCACAGTCGCGGGCTCCAGGTGCACGTGTGGACCGTCAACAACCCCAACGAGATGCGCGAGCTCCTCGACATGGGCGTCGACGGCATCATCACAGACCGCCCCGACCTCCTCAAAGAGGTCCTCGAGGACCGGGGCGAGTGGGGGTTACATCGAACCTGAGGTTCTGCGTTCCATATGTGGAACGAACGCTCTCAGGTATGGCAGGTCCGCTCGTGGAAGGAACGCTCTCTCGTCTGGACCGTGCTCGGCCAAGGCCGACGAAGCTGAGACCGGACGTTCCGTATGTGGAACGTGCAACCTCAGGTTGGACGTATCACGCCGGGACGAGGGCCCCGTCCTGGAGGTCGAGGATGCGGTCGGCGTAATCGAAGGCGTCGGGGTCGTGGGTGGCGGCAATGACCCCGGTCCCGGCGGCCGCCACCTCGTCGATCAGACGCCAGACCAGATGGAGCCGCTCCATGTCTTGATGCGACGACGGCTCATCGGCGAGCAGGAGCGAGGGCTGTCTGATCAAGGCCCGGCCGATCGCAGCTCTCTGCTGCTCGCCCAGCGAGGCACCACCGACAGGCCGATCGAGCAGATGCCCGATCTCGAGCTTCTCGGCGACGCCGGGCACGTCGCTCTCGGTGTCGGCCAACCGGCCGGGCAGGCCGATGTTCTCGCCGAGGCTGAGCTCGGGGAGAAGCCCGAGCGACTGGGGGACCACCGCAACTCGATCCCATGCATCTGGATGATCCACCCCCCAGGTGACCGACCCCGATTCCGGCTGCTGCCAGCCGGCGAGGATGTTGAGGAGGGTGGTCTTCCCCGACCCGGAACGCCCCCGGATGATGACGACCTCCCCGGGCTCGATTGTTGCGGCGAGGTCGTCCAGGACGGTGATCTCCGTCTTCCCCCTCCGGAATCTCTTGGTGATGCCTGCCAGCTCGACAACGGCGCTCATTCCTTGACCGCCCCGTGCTCGAGGTGGATCAACCGGTCCGCCACCTGTACGACCTCGGGGTCGTGCGAGGTGACGACCAGCGTGGCGCCGAGGTCACGGAGACGGGCCAGGGCCGCCACCGCCAGGTGGGCCGATGCGGTGTCGAGCTCGGCCGTCGGCTCATCGGCGAGGATCAGGTCAGGGTCGCCGACCATGGCCGCGGCGAGGGCGGCCCGTTGCTGCTGGCCTGCCGAGAGCCGGACCGGGTGCTCGTCGGCCAGCTCCTCGATCTCGAGATGGGCGAGCAAGTCCTTGTTGGGCGTCCCGCCCCGAATCTTTCCCGCCATCTGCAAGTGCTCCCGGACCGTCAGATAGGAGAGAAGGTTGGCCGCCGGGTCCTGGAACAGATAGCCCATGTGCCTGGAGCGGTATCGACGACGCGCCCCTGAGCTCATCGCGGTCAGCTCGTTGCCGGCGACCTCGACCCGCCCACTGTCGGGCAGGTCGATCCCGGCCATGACCCGGAGCAGCGTCGACTTGCCCGAGCCCGAAGGCCCGGCGAGCACGGTGATCTGCCCGGCTTCGGCCCGCGCATCGACGTCCCAAAGCGCCCACACCACCTCTCCATCGGTGTGGTAGGCGCGGCGGATGCCTTCGCAAACCATCGTGGTCTCAGTCGCCATGACGCAACAACTCCGAGGTGTCGGCACTATCCGCTGTCCTCTGGGCCAGGATGGCCGCGATCGCGGCGACACCCAAGGCAATGACGACGGCAAGCAAGGAGAGGTCGAGAGCCCCGATCCATCGGGGGCCTGGCGGCGTCTCCGGGACTGCATCCAGGATCGTGTACAGGCTCCGTGCAGCGACCCGGGCCGCGAACACACCGGCGACGGCGCCGAGCACGGTCAACGAAGCCACCTCCATGAAACCGGCCCGGAGGTGCTCGGAGCGTTGCAGCCCCATCCTCCGTGCCAGCGCATAGGAGAGGTTCCGTTGCCGCTGCCGGGTGTCGACGTAGAGCAGGACCCCGCCGATGGCGATGAGGCCGGCGAGGGCGGCGTATATCTCCAGAAAGTCGAAGGTCCAGACCACAGCGACGAATTTGAGCTGGTCGAGGGTGGTCGCCGCGTTCACCGTGAACGCATATCCCAGGCCGGCCTCGCCCAGTGCCCTCTCCACCTCAGCTTCGGTGCGGTCGCTGGTCCACATCAGGTATCGGGAACCTGTGACCCGACCCTCCTCGTCACCCACCACCTCCACGAATCGCTGTCGGTCGACGATGACCAGTGGGCGCGACCCTCGGCCGCCGGGAAATGCCTCGAGCTCGCCGACCACCTGGACCTCGGCGTCTCCGGCCACCGATTGGAGTAGCCCGCTCTCGGCGGTGCCATTGGCCACATAGGCAGGCAGCGGGCCGCCGACGGAGTCGTCGGCGAGCGTGTCGAGGATGTCATCCAGCGGGGCGCCGGCAAAGGACTCGTCCCAGAATGCCCCATTGGCGAATGTGTCACCGTCGACGGCGAGGACGTCCACCCTGACCCCTTCGAGGTCGGCGCGCTCGGACTTGACCACTACCGTCGAGACGTCGGCGATGTTCCCCGGAGGGTCGATCAACCCGAAGACTGGTGTCGAGATGTCCGCCCCGACGAAGCTCCTCCCTTTGGCGTCGATGGTCGAGGTGGCCGACCTGGTGAGGGAGGCGGCATAGATCAGCGTCGCCACCGGGAGGGCGGCGCCGGCGATCAGCGCGATGACGAGAGTCGGTGCCGAGATGATGCGACGTGAGGCGAGATAGGCGGCGTGATTGCGGGCGCCGACCCTCTTGATCACAGGGAATGCCCTGATCACCAACTCGGCGATGAGCAGTACCACGGCGAGAAAGGTGAACAACGGGAAGAACAGCACCAGGGGGTCGACGGAGCCCACCAGCTGGTTCTCCTCGAGGGTGACGGCGCTGTCCCCGATCCCGACCCGAACCCAGATCGCACCGGCGATGGCGGCGACGAGCACCGGAATCCGCCACGGGAAGCTGCGGGCCCGGTGCGGCCTGTGGTCGAGCAGGGTTCGGGCCCTCAGACCCACGACCAGAGCAACGGCCAGAAGCCCCACCACGGCCACGGCGGCCGTCACCCAGAGCCCATCCCATCGTGCTCCCGGCTCGACGACTCGGGACGGGCCGACGACGCCGATGAGCAGGTTGGCGACGGCCCAGCCGAGGCCGCTTCCGAGGATCATCGCCGGCAGGAACTCGAGGGCGGCCTTGAGTGACAACGTGGCCGGGCCGGCCCCTATCGCCGAGAGATACTGCAACTCGATCCGGCGCCGGTCGACCCAATAGGACCCCGCCCCACCGATCAGAGCAGTGGCGGCGATGAGCACCACTCCCGCCAGGGGGAGGATGGAGCTGCGCAGTGCGTCCGAAAGCGCCTGGACCCGTGAGGTGACGAGAAGCAGGTCGCTGTGCACTCCCGGATTGATCTGGAAGAAGAACACGTCCTCGAATTCGGCATTGACGACTTCCTCGTCGATCCTGACCAGTACCCGGGCGGCCTCTTGCGCCTGGGTCACGGTCAGGCCATCGAGGATCACCGGAATCTCCCACGTGCCGGCGGTCGCTCCATAGCCGGCGTAGACGGAGTTCATCGTGTCGCCGTCGTCGCCGAAATACCCGGGGTCCACCAGCAACGGTGGCGGAGGCAGGTCACCCATCGCACTTGTCTCCAGGACGTCCACTACGGAGCACCAATAGGGATCGTCCAACCGGTCGTACAGCCCTGTGTACACCGCCTGTACCTGGACTTCACCCGAACTGGAA
Organism: Acidimicrobiia bacterium; assembly: GCA_050742015.1. Taxonomy (GTDB): domain Bacteria; phylum Actinomycetota; class Acidimicrobiia; order Spongiisociales; family ZC4RG35; genus JARDZU01. The sequence goes on along the minus strand of JBOGEV010000100.1, from coordinate 3,287 downwards.
CCCGCGGTGAAGGTCATCGTGTCGCCGGGCCCCACCCCAAGATCCTCGGCCAACACGTCGTCCACGTAGACGCCTGGGCCGTGTTCCCCCTCGACCAGCTCGATGTGATCGCGGAAGTTGTCCCGGGCCAGGAAACGCCCTGTCAGAGGTGTGCCACCGTCGCTGCTGACATTGACCACGGTCCCCCTGAGGATGGCCTCCGCCTCGCCGATGGAGGGGTGGGTGGGGATGTGGTCGTCCAGGATTTCCCGGTTCTCATCGACCAGATCGCCCATCGATTCGGGTGGGCGCCCGTCTTGGGTGATCTCGGGAAGCCACCCGAACAGCGTGGTGGTACCGGCGATCGAGGCCGGACAGCGGCCCTCGAGCTCGCGGAGCAGGGCGGCGCTGGAGGACGAGGAGAGGAACAAGGGGGTGAGGGCGGCGACGATGGAGAGGATCGTTGCGGCCCCGATGACGGAGAACAGGACGGTGGGCCGTCTGAAGAGAAGGCGGGGAGCACGGCGAAAAGGAGGTGTCGTCAGCATTCAGGCACGCCAGCGGTTCGTGTGCCGCGCGCTGAACCGAAGTCCGTCAACAGGGTGGGCCACACGGGGAGCGATGCTAGGACCGGTACCATCGCAAACCATGATCAGGTTCGCCTCTCTGGTCCTGGTTGCGGCCGAGTTGGGCGCGGGCTTTGGCACCGCTTCCGCAACCGTCGTCTCCACGACAGATCAATCCATCATCGTCGAGCTCCATGTCGAAGTGGGAGTGTCGGCGGATTCAGTCGTGGTGCACTTCGCCCTGCCGGAGGAGGACACGGTCACCATCCCCATGGTCGCCAGAGACGACGGAACCTACGGGGTCACCACCGAGGTCAAGCCCGCCGACTACCAAGTTGTTTTCGAGGCTCTGGGTGACCCGGGGGCCCAGTCCGACCCGGTGTCACTCACGGATTTGGGTGTCGGCTTGACCGCCGATTCGGAGTCGACGGGAACAACCGAGAGCGAAGGTCAAAGCCCGGGTACCCGGCGATGGCTCTGGCTCGGAGTTGCCCTCGGGGCGGCTTCCTTGTCGGTCCTCGCCTTTTGGGTGTTGGGTGGTCGCGATGAAGCCGATGCCGTTGTCGAGCCTGAAGACGACGACCATGCTCGGCCCGAGCCGGAGGAAGAGAGCGCAGTCACCTGAGTCGAGCCGGGGCAGGCTCGGGTCGGACCTCATGTTCGTCGGGATACTCGTGAGGCTTCAGCTTGCCGCCCGCGGCAGGGAGGATGCGGATGATGATCATCAGTTCTCCCCGGGAGACGAGGCGACCCCCGGCTCCAGCTCCCCTGCCTGGGCCTTCGCAATCCGGGCGCTGTTGAGCCGGGGGAGGGCATAGACAAAGAGGCCAAACTGGACCAACGCTCCAAAGACGAACGGGGCGCGCAGTGCCCATTCCCGGCCCAGCAACGGCTCGGACAGGGCCACGACCAGGCCGCCGAGGAAGCTCCCTATCGGAATCATCCCCCAACCCAGGAAGCGGTACACCGAGTTGACCCTCCCCAGAATCCGGTCCGGGATGAGGGCCTGACGCAGGGAGACCGTGATGACATTCCACAGCATCACGAAGAAGGAGCTGATTGCCGCCATCGCCCACACCACCCACACCGACGAGGTGAGACCTGTCACCAACAGGGTGGCGGCGAAGACCAGGATCGAGGCAAACAAGGACGTGCCCTGCCCGATGCGCTTCGACACTCGTGGCGCGAGCAACGACCCGACCACGCCGCCGACGGCACCGGCGGTGAGAATCGCCCCGAAGGCGGTCGCGTCGAGATGCAGGATTTCCTGGACGAAGAGGACGTAGGTCGCGATGGCCAGGGCGGCCATCCCATTGAGCACACCGAGGGAGATCGCCATCGGTCGGAATAGATCGTGGCTCCACAGCCACCGCACACCTTCCTTCAACTCCTCGCGGAACGATGGGGCCTTCACCTCGGCCCCGGCTTCGGGCGACGCCCGGAAGCGGCCGGCGATGGTGAGGATCATTGCCGCTGAGACGGCGAAGGTGGCTGCGTCGACGAAGAATGGAAGGGCAAACGCCACGGCGATGAGGAAGCCACCCGCCGGGGGGCCGGCGAAGGAGTTCATCACCATCTCCGCTCCCCACATCCGGCCATTCGCCCGTTCCAGGTTCTCCTTGTCGACGAGCGAGGGCATGAGGGTCTGGGCCGAGTTGTCACGGAACACTTCGGCCGTTCCGAGGAGGAGGGCGGCGACATAGACCACGACGAGGAGGAAGGTGGCGTTGGGAGGCGACTGGGCGACGCCGGAGGCGATATCCGCAGGTGAGGCGAGATCGGCCTGGGATGCGAAGACGGCCACCGCCACCGCGACGGTGGCGGCGGAACGAATTACGTCCATCACGACCACCAACCGCTTCCGGTCCACCCGGTCTGCCACGACACCGGCGGGGAGGGAGAACAGGAGCCAGGGCAGCCGGGTGGCCACCGTTACCAGGGCGATGTGGACAGGGCTTCGGGTGACGGCCGAAGCCAGCCAGGGATAGGCGACGATGGCCACCCCGTCGCCGAAGTTGGTGATGACCGATGCGGTCCAGAGCTTCCAATAGTTGGCGCCGAGGGGCTTGCTCATCGCGTTTCTCTGTTGTCGGGCAGATGGGGGTGCTCGGTGGGATAGAACGCGGCGAGCATGGCGTAGGTGGTGTCTCCGCCGCGGGACTCGGATGCGAACTCCTGGGTCAGCTCCCCGAGCCGGATCAGCCACTCTGCGGCCCTGTCGTCGGGGATCCGGGCGTAGCGAAGGGTGCTCATGATCGGGCTGTCTTCGTGATCGCGGTTCGCGGCCGAGGCCGCGACGAACTCCCCCCCGGCTGTGACCAGGAAATGGTCGGGTGCGATCCCCACATCTCGGTCACGGAAGTTGATCATGAAGGTCCGGGCGGTGCGGCCGTAGTACTTGGCCTCGATCGCCCGGACCTTCTTGGTCCTGACCACACGGATGAGACCCACGTCGGCGAGGACACCGACGTGATGGCCCATCGTGCCTTTGGGCATGTCCATCGTCTCGGCGAGCTCGGTGATGGTGGCGGCACGTTCCAACAGCAGCTGGAGGATCGACTGTCTCGTCTCCTCGAACAGCGCCCTGAGCTGATCGGGTTGGTCGACGGTGAGCGTCTCCTCGAGCTCGTAGTCCGGGGTCGTATGGTCGGCCATTCCCGTATAGTCGGTAACTCCCGACCATTTGTCAAGCATGCCGGACGAGCAACCCGTTTTGGCGCGGCGATCCGAGCCTATGGGGTC
>JBOGEV010000099.1:0-1413 GCA_050742015.1 Acidimicrobiia bacterium | reverse complement strand
GGGACTCTTCGAAGATCGCTCGGACGCACCCGTCCTCGTCGGTGGTGGCGCGGTTGAGCTCTACACGGGTGGCGCCTACGTCACCGGTGATCTCGACTTCGTCGGCCACATGACCGATTCCGTGGCGATGAAGCTCGATGTGGCCGGGTTCACGAGGATTGGTCGTCACTGGAAACACGATGCGGGGCAGATATTCATCGAGCTCCCCGGAACTTTCCTTGAGGCTGGGGCTCGGGCCGAGAAACTGGATGCCTTCGGCAAGACCGTGTGGGTGATCAGCCCCGAGGACGCGCTCGTCGATCGCCTCGCGGGATGGAAGTTCTGGCGATCCGGTGAGCATGGGATCAACGCCTATCTCCTCTACCGAGCCATGGCCAACGAACTGGAACCTTCGCGATTAGAGGAGCGGGCCAAGGTTGAGGCTGTCCAGGACGCTTTGACGGAAGTCGTACGTTTCACCGCCGAGACGGAGGGCCGGGAACCGACAGAGAGTGAGCTTCGTAGATGGGCAAGGCGAGATCGATGAGAATTTTCACGGCGCGCACACCCCGCCGGTTGCCACCTTTTCCCCGGGGACTGAGGAGCAGGAAGCCCCGCGATTACCTCGAGTGGAGCACGCTCCGTCGGTGGGGACAGCTTCCCGACTGGGAGGAGCTGGCTCCGGGATACATGTTGCGTGAGGCTCGCGAAAGGGCTGAACTCACACAGGGAGAACTCGCTGCAAGGCTTGGAACAACCCAGCAGGCCGTGAGTCAGGCGGAGCGGTGGGAGACAAATCCGACAGTCGCGTTCATGCGGCGGTGGGCGGATGCATGCGGCGTATCGCTCGAGATCGAGTTCGAACGCTTTTGAGCAAGGAATGCTGTTTCAGAGCAACGAACGTCGTTCAGCCGGACGCGCACTTCAAGGAATGTCCCTCGAGCCCTTCCGGTTCTCCAGTCCAAGCCAAGGGTACGCCTGATCAGCTGCGATCCATGGCGGGGTCCGCTCCACGCTGGAAGCCAGGAAGCCCACTGAGGAGGAATAGCGGGCCGACCCGTGCGTGCCCTCGATCTCGACCAGGCGGTCGAACAGCGAACTTCCGTAGTGCCAGCCGTCCTCGAGGCTGACCAGGACGTTGGCCGGGTGTTGCGTATGGTCGAGGAGCGCGCGGAGGACCCGGTCTCGCAGCATCGGATACTCCTCGGCCGGCCGGGTGAGAGGGTCGGCCGAGCCGGCGGCGTCGACGGCCCCGATCCGCAGCTCGACCGTGTCCGCGAGCCCGCCCCGGCCTGGCTCGCCGGTCAGCTCGTCGTTTGTCCCGGGCGCGCCCGCCCGCCAGACGGCGAAGTCGGCGCCCTCCTGGGCCACGATGGCCCGCGCAACCGCCTCCTCGCGCCCGGGGGCGGTATAGAGCTGGATCGAGCCGACCAG
>JBOGEV010000098.1:0-1105 GCA_050742015.1 Acidimicrobiia bacterium | reverse complement strand
GGCGCTCTGATCTTCGAGGCGACCCTGCCCATCACCTGGGCGCCCGAGGGTCAGCTCATGGGCTTCCAGAGCGCCGACAGCTGGGGCAGCTACTTCGACTTCGTCGGCGCCGAGCGCCCCGACATCGACCTGGACCAGATCGTCACCGACGAACTGCTCGAGGAGGCAAACGACTTCGACACGGCGGCGGTCGAAGAAGACGCCAATAGTTATCCGTCGTGCTGATCGGCGGGAGCCATCGATGTCACCAGCCGCGATAATGGGCCATGACGTCGTTGACCCGCGACCAGGAGAGCCCAACCGATGAGCCCTGATCCATGACCGACCCGAGACGGAGAACCGACGTCCTGCCTTCGACGGGTGAATCGATCATCGCGGCCCGCGGGCTGTCGAAGACATACCAGAGCGCCAGTGGGCCGATCGAGGCGCTCGCCGACATCAGCATCGAGGTGCGTCCCGGTGAGATCGTGGCATTCCTCGGACCGAGCGGATGCGGCAAGAGCACCCTCCTCGAGATCCTCGCCGGGCTGATCCCGCCGACGTCCGGCGAGGTGAACATCGACGGCCAACCTCCACGACCCCGGCCGGAGGTGGGGCTGATGTTCCAGCAGGCATTGCTCTTTCCATGGAGGACTGTGTTGGCCAACGTCCTGCTTCCCGCAGAGCTGCGGGAGCAGACCGGCCGGGACTGGAAGGCGCGAGCCAACGAGCTGCTCGACCTGGTGGGACTGGAGGGATGGGCGGAGAAGTACCACTGGGAGCTCTCCGGCGGGATGCAACAGCGGGTCGCCCTGGCCCGGGTCCTCCTCCTCGACCCGGAGATCCTCCTCCTCGACGAGCCTTTCGGCGCCCTCGACGAGATGACCAGGGAGTCCCTCGACGTGGAGATGATGCGGATCGCCAGCGACGCCGCCAAGACGGTGGTGCTGGTCACCCACAACGTGTACGAGGCGGCGCTGATGTGCGATCGGATCTTCGTCTTCACCCCCCGGCCGGGCCGCATCGCCGGGGTGGTCGAGATCGACGAGCCGCAGCCCCGAGGCCTCGAATTCTCGACGACGACCGAGTTCGGTGAGCGAGTGGCCGAGGTGCGGGGCCTTCTCAC
>JBOGEV010000097.1:0-42201 GCA_050742015.1 Acidimicrobiia bacterium | reverse complement strand
GGTCGAGATCTCCGCGCCAAAACGGGTCACAGACGGGCGGGAAGACCGCCCCGGCTACCCTCCGTCCCATGTCCGCTTTCTGGCACCCATTTGCAGAGATGAGCAAGGTGCAGCACGCGCCGTTCATCGTCGACCGGGGCGAAGGCATCTATGTCTTCGATGAAGAAGGGCGCAGGTATCTCGACGCCGCCGCCTCGCTCTGGTACATGAACGTGGGCTACGGCCGAACCGAGATCATCGAGGCGATGACGGCCCAGATGGAGAAGCTGGCGGCCTTCCACACCTTCATCGATTACGCCACCCGGCCCGCGATCGACCTGGCGAACAAGATCGCGGCTGTCTCACCCGACCCCGGCTCCAAGGTCTTCTTCGGATCGGGAGGCTCGGACGCGGTGGACACCGCAGCCAAGATGGCCCGCCGCTATTTCAATGCCATCGGCCAGCCCGAGCGGACCGTGTTCATCTCCAGGGAGTGGGCTTATCACGGCATGCACCCCTACGGCACGTCGCTCGGAGGCATGGAGCCGAACCGGGTCGGTTATGGCGGCGACCTGGTGGCAGACATCGTGATCGTCCCCTACGACGACCCGGAGGCGGTCGAGAAGGCCATCGACCACACCGGGGCCGAGCGGATCGCCGGGATCTTCGTCGAGCCGGTCATCGGCGCCGGCGGGGTGCGCCCGGTGGGCCAGGAATACCTCACCACCGTCCAGGATCTGGTGAAGAAGGCGGGCGGGCTCTACATCTCCGACGAGGTCATCACCGGATTCGGCAGGGCCGGTGACTGGTTCGCTGCCACCCGGTTCGGGCTCGAGCCGGATCTGATCACTTTTGCCAAGGGGGTCACCTGCGGTTATGCCCCGCTGGGCGGTGTGATCGCCGCCCCCCAGATCGCCGCCCCGTTCTTCGAGACCCCCGGCCTGATATTCCGCCACGGTTACACCTACTCGGGGCATACGACGGCGTGTGTCGCCGGCCTGGTCGTGATGGACATCCTCGAGAGAGAGGGCCTGACGACCCGCGCCGCCGAGCTCGAGGACGAGCTGTACCAGGCCCTGCTCCCCCTCGAGGAGCTCCCCGTGGTCGATCACGTCCGACGCGGCGTCGGAGCCCTGGCCGCTGTTCAAATCGCCGTTGGAGACGACGAGACCCTGCCGGGCCGGGCGGCCGTCGCCTGCCGGGAGGCCGGTGTCCTGACTCGGGCCATGGGCGGAGGCTCCCTCCAGGTGTCGCCGCCATTCATCATGACTCCGGACCAGGTCACCGAGATGGCCGGCCTGTTCCGGGCCGGCCTCGAAGGTCTGTGAAGCAAACTCCCCTTTGGGTCGAAGAGCATCCGAGACCCGGCGACATCACCTCAGATCTCCCCACCGAAGCCGACGTGCTGATCGTGGGCTCGGGTCTCACCGGTCTCAGTGCCGCCCTGCGCCTGGCCCGGGGCGGGAGATCCGTGGTGGTCGTCGATTCCGGCGAGATCGCCTCCGGGGCGTCGAGTGTCAACGGCGGAATGGTCTCACCCGACATCAAGGCCGGCATCAAGGTCATCTTCGACCGCCATGGTCCCGAGTTGGGACGGGACATGTGGGAGGCGACGGTCCGCTCCGTCGACATCGTGTCCGACTTGGCCGCCTCCGAGTCGATCGATGCCCGAGTCGTGCGGGGGGGCATGGCGGCACTGGGCATCGGTAAGGCCGCCCAGCACAGGTTCGAGGAGAGCCTCGCCTGGTACCGGGCCAACGTCGGGGTCGAATGGGAGGTCCTCGGGCCGGGTCGAGTTGGGGAGGTGGTCGGGGACAGCCCATTCACCACCGCCCTCTTCGAGCCGGAGGGGATGGGCATCCAGCCGGCAAGGTTCGTCTTCGGCCTCGCCGAGCGGGCAGCTGGGGCTGGGGTACGCCTGGTCACAGGGTGTGAGGCCGTCTCCTATGAGAGACAGGGCTCGGGCTTCGACGTCCAGACTTCAGTAGGAGCTGTCCGGGCAGGCCAGGTGGTCCTCGCCACCAACGGATACACCACGGATCGCCCTTCGCCCGAATTGGCACAGCGCATCGTCCCGATCGGCTCCTACATCATCGTCACCGAGCCGTTGGGCGAAAGGGCCGCCGAAGTCTTCCCGGGTGGCGCTATGACCTACACCAAGAAGCGTCTGCTCAACTACATGCGTCGCACCCCGGACGACCGGATCCTGATCGGCGGCCGACGCAACCTGCACACCGGTCTCGATCTGGCGGAATCGGCCGACGCCCTTCGCCGTCAGCTCATCGGCTATTTCCCTCAGCTCGACGGGGTGCCGATCACCCATGTCTGGGGAGGCAAGCTCGCGGTGCCCTTCGACCTGGTGCCCCATATGGGTCAGGTCGACGGGGCCTGGTACGCCCTCGGTTATGCCGGGCACGGGGTTGGGCTGTCCACGTTGATGGGGCACGAGCTGGCCGGCATGCTCCTCGGCGAAGATCCACCGAGTGTGTTCACCAAGGTCCCGCACCCGACCCGCTTCTACTACCGGGGGAACCCCTGGTTCCTGACTCCGGCCTCGATCCTCTACCGGGCCCTGGATCGTCTCGATAGATAGGCTTCGGCCATGAGCTTCCCACAAGAGTCCACTGCGTACCCCGAGGCCAGTCAGGCCTCGACGGCCCTCGTCCTCTCCATCATCGGTCTGGTGTGCTGCCAGATCCTCGGAATCGTCGCCTGGGTGATGGCCAACAACGAGCTCGAGGCGATCAAGGCGGGGAGGCGAAACCCGGCCAACGAGGGGACTGCCAGCGCTGCCCGGATCATCGGCATCGTCACCACGGTGCTACTTGGCGTCGGGATCCTGTTCGGACTGCTCGCCCTGGCCGGTCTGATGGCGATCCCGTTCAGCGAGAACGTCCGTTGGGAGGACTTCTGGTCGTGACCAGGAGCTGGAGGGACCGTCTCCTCCTCGCCGCCCCTTTGGGCGTGATCGGCCTCCTGGCCGCCCTCGGCCCCTCCGACGACGGGCCGACGATCTGCCCCTTCGCCCTATGCACCGGCATGGCCTGCCCCGGATGCGGCATGACCCGGGCCGCGTCGCATCTGATTCGCGGTAATTGGACCACTGCGCTCGGCTATCACCCGCTGGTGCCGCTGATCGCTTTCCTGGTCCTGGGAGGCGGGGTGTGGGCTCTGCTTCGCCGTACGGGGCGGGTTCAGCCCCTGCCCGCCCGCTGGCTGAACTTGATCCTGATCGGGACCGGCCTCATGCTTCTTGGCGTATGGCTGGCTCGTGCCCTGAGTGGGACGCTGCCCCCGGTCTGACCCGCCTCCTGAAAACCCGGGCGACCGCGGCGGCCCCAAGTGAGACGAGGCCGAAGGTCAATGGCACCAACCACTTCGAATCGGCGAGGAGGGCGAAGCTCTCCCGGAACGGCGCCCGCCCTCCGGCCGGGTCGACCAGCCAGGCGCCGATCCTGAGCATCACGGCGAAGGACAGGGCGCCCAAGGCGAATCGGGTGAGCAGCCCGCCCAAGGAGCGCATGCGGTCGTGCGACATCGCCACGTAGGCCGTCCCGGAGAGGACCATGAGCCCAGCCCCGAGCATGGCTGCAATGCCCAGGTTGGAGGCGAGCGGTGACGAAGCCCCGACGAAAGGCCGGTCTGCCGCATCCCGGATCACCAACGGATCGAGTCCCGCCAGAGCGGCTTCGACTTGGGACGTCTGGACCGGGACGCCGGCCTCGTTCAGCCCGGCCGTGATCTGACCGCTGGCCGGGAGGAGGATGGCTGCAACATCGACAGTGGCCCCTGTCGGGTCGGCCGATGCGGCCGCCTCGACTCCCCGGGCGACCAGTTGCTCGAGAACCGGGCCGACGGCCGGATGGGCAATGATCTCATCGGCGGCCGCCGCCGCGCCCGGTCCGTCGAGACCGATCCCGATCAGCTCGGATTCGAGCCAGTCGGAGATGCCCTCGGCCACCGTGTCGCTGGCCGCGAGCGGACCGAGGGTCTCGGCGAGCTCGCTGGTGTCGACCACGACCGCTCGACCCCAGATGCCGACCAGGAGGACAGTCGAGGCCAGACCGAACACCCAGGCGGCCACCCCGACTGCGAACCGCCGGCTGCGAGATGCGCCCCGGGCTCTCAATTGATCACGAGTGCCGGATTGGTCCGGATTCGGGGTCTTTTCTCGATCACGGCGCTGGCCAAACCATCGAAAGCCACGACCGCCTCGGAGCCTGGAGCCGCGATCGAGACCGGGTGGCCCTCGTCGGCGCCCCGGCCCATGGCCGGGAGCAGTGGGATCTGCGCCATGAGATCCACCCCGAGCTCATCGGCCAGGGCGGCGCCGCCGCCACTGCCGAACAGCTCGTATCGCTTGCCGTCGTCACCGGTGAACCAAGCCATGTTCTCCACTACCCCGATCACGTGCTGGTCGACCTCGGCCGCCATCAGTGCCGCACGCCTCGCCACCCGTTGTGCGGTCGGCTGGGGAGTGGTGACCAGGACCACCTGGGCGCGGGGGAGGAACTGGGACATGGAAATGGCGATATCCCCGGTGCCCGGCGGCATGTCGACGATCAGAAAGTCCAATGCGTCCCAGAACACGTCCTTGAGGAACTGCTCGATGGCCTTGTGCAGCATCGGGCCTCTCCAGATGACCGCCTTGTCGTCGCCCACGAAGTAGTCCATCGACATCACCTTCACCCCGTGGGCGGTGGGAGGCACGATCGCCTGGCCGATCAGCAGCGGTGGCTGGCTCACGCCCAGCATCTTGGGGATCGAAAAGCCCCAAATATCACCATCGACGATTCCGACCCGCTTCCCGGAGCGGCGTAGCGACACCGCCAGGTTGGCGCTCACCGATGACTTGCCGACACCGCCCTTGCCCGAGGAGATGGCGATGACCCTCGCCGACGAACCGGGCTCGCCCAATCCGGGCCCGGCCTCGGTACGCAGCCCGCCGATCCACTCAACCGCCATTTCCTCGGTCATGACCTCGACGTTCACGTCGGCGCCTCGCCCGTAGGGCTCGAGGGCCTTCTGCAATCGGTCATTGAGGGTCGCCGGAGGGTTGGAATTGGGGAGGAGGAGGTCGACCCGGACCTTGCCCGAGATCTTTCTCTCGGCCGCCTTGACCAAGCCGAGGCTGCCCAGGGTGCGCCCGACGAAGACGGGGGACTCGATGGACGCGACAGCTTCGAAGATCTCGTTGTCGGTGGGCATGATTTCCCCTACGCCGGCAGTGGTTAGAAGACCTGACGAACTATAGTTTTGGGCGGTTGGTACCCCTCATGGACACCAAGACACTCGACTCGAGAATCTCCGACCTGACGTCGTCGCTGGGCGACCCGACCCGTCGGGCGATCTACATCGCGGTCCGGGAATCGGCCGAGCCCCTCACTACCTCCACCGTGGCCGCGCTCTTCGGTATCCACCCCAACGTCGCCCGGCATCACCTGGATCGCCTCGCCGATGATGGCTATCTGAAAGTGAGCCATCGCCGGCCGACGGGCAAGGGTGGCCCCGGAGCAGGACGGCCGGCCAAGTGTTACGAGACGACCACCAAAGAGGTATCGGTCCATTTCGCCCCCCGCCGTTTCGAGATGCTGGTCGACATGCTGATTCGGGTGCTCGACGAAGTAGCTCCGGAGAACGTCGGGCAGGTGGCCGAGTCGGTGGGACGTGCTTACGGCAAGGAGTTGGCCGCCGAGATCGGCGTGCCCGACCAGCCCGGATACGACGGCGCGGTCCAGGCCGTCGCCTCTGCGATGACCGGCCTCGGATTCTCGGTCGACCCCGATGTCGAGGGGGAACGACTGCTCACAAGCCATTGCCCGTTCGGGGCAGCCGCCACCAGCCACCCTGAGGTGATTTGCTCGTTGGATCGGGGCATCGTGGCCGGGCTGTTCGGCGCCCTGTCCTATGCCTGCAACCCGGTGATAATCCCTCACACCGACCTCGCCGACGATTGCGTCACCCAGGTCCCCGTGACGATTGGCTGAGCGTTCTGCGTTCTGCGCCGAATGCCGTCAGTCTTTCTGAACCACGTAAGACGTAGGACGTATTACGTCGAACGTCACTGATTGCAGGGATTACGCCCAAGTACCCTGGGACTCATACTTCGTCATTGAAAGGTTCCCATGTCCATTGATCCATTTGGATCCCGGGCCACGATCGACACTCCGCTCGGGAGCCGGGAGATCGCCCGTCTCGACTCGATCGACGAGGCAGAGCGACTCCCCTACTCGATAAAGGTCCTCCTCGAGTCGGCCCTCCGCCATCTCGACGGAAAGGCAGTCACCGAGGACGACGTGGGGCTGATCGCCGCCTACGACGCCAAAAGGGTGGTCGGGGAGATCCCGTTCGTGCCGGGACGGGTGGTGCTCCAGGACTTCACCGGGGTGCCCACAGTCGTCGATCTGGCCGCCATGCGCTCGGCCATCGTCCGGATGACCGATGACGAGAGTGCGGCGCAAAAGGTCAACCCCCTGATCCCGGTCGACCTCGTTGTTGATCATTCGGTCCAGGTCGACGCCTTCGCCCGGCCTGACGCCCTGGTCATCAACTCACGAAAGGAGTTCGAGCGCAACCAGGAGCGGTACGAGTTCCTCAAGTGGGGCCAATCCGGTTTCGCCAATTTCCGGGTGGTTCCCCCGGCGACCGGCATCGTGCACCAGGTGAACCTGGAGTATCTAGCCAAGGTGGTCTGGGACGACGGCCAGTGGCTCTACCCGGACAGCCTGGTCGGGACCGACAGCCACACCACGATGATCAACGGCCTGGGAGTCGTGGGCTGGGGCGTCGGTGGCATCGAAGCCGAGGCCGCGATGGTCGGTCAGCCGATCTATATGCTGCTGCCCGAGGTTGTCGGGTTCAGGCTGACCGGAAGGCTCGCTGAGGGTTCGACTGCGACCGACCTCGTTCTCCGGGTGACCGAGATGCTGCGCGAGCACGGTGTGGTCGACAAGTTCGTCGAGTTCCACGGGCCCGGGTTAGACGACATGCCGGTGGCGAACCGGGCCACGATCGCCAATATGGCGCCCGAATACGGGGCCACCGTAGGGTTCTTCCCTGTCGACGACCAGACCTTGAAGTACCTGCGTCTCACCGGACGCGAGGACAAGCTGATCGACACCGTCGAGCAGTACTACAAGACCCAGGGGATGTGGCGCGAGGACGATCGCACGATCACCTATTCGACGACGCTCGAGCTGGACATGTCGACCGTGGAGCCTTCCTTGGCCGGGCCGCGCCGACCCCAGGATCGAATCACGCTCTCGGCCATGGAGAACCAGTGGCGGGCCGACCTGACCACCGTCTTCGGCAAGAACGGAGGGGCGAAGACGTCCACTGTCGTCAGCTGGGAGGACGAGGGCGGGGCGCCGGTCCAAGCCGGGACCCTGATGGCGAAGAGCGGGGTCGAGGTCGAATACGAGGGCGAGCGATTCCTTCTCACGGATGGGGATGTGGTCATCGCGGCCATCACCTCATGCACCAACACCTCCAACCCCGACGTGATGGTCGGCGCCGGATTGGTAGCCCGCAAGGCCCATGAGTTGGGGCTCCAGCGGCAACCATGGGTGAAGTCCTCGCTGGCCCCCGGGTCCAAGGTGGTCACCGAGTATCTGACCAGCTCGGGCCTGCTCGAAGATCTCGAAGCACTCGGGTTCTACATTGTCGGCTATGGGTGCACCACCTGCATCGGTAACTCGGGACCGCTGCCCGAGCCGATATCGAAGGCGGTGAACGACAACGAACTGGTGGCCGTGTCGGTTCTCTCCGGCAATCGCAACTTCGAGGGCCGGATCTCTCCGGACGTCAGGGCCAACTACCTGGCCTCGCCGCCGCTGGTGGTGGCCTATGCCATCGCCGGGACCGTCGACTGGGACCCGATCTCCGAGCCTCTCGGGAAGGACAGGAACGGCGCCGATGTCTACCTCCGTGACGTCTGGCCCACCCAGGAAGAGGTGGCCCAGGTGGTCGCCGACCACGTCAACCGCGGTCAGTTCGTCGAGAAATACTCCGATGTCTTCACCGGCTCGGACGAGTGGCGTGCGATCACCACCCCCGAATCCGACATCTACGCCTGGAACGAAGACTCCACCTACATCCACGAACCACCCTTCTTCGACGGGTTGAGCTCGGAGGTGACGCCGATCGCCCCCATCACCGGGGCTCGAGTCCTGGCCAAACTGGGCGACTCGGTCACCACCGATCACATAAGTCCTGCAGGCTCGATCTCCCCGACCAGCCCGGCCGGCCAATACCTGGTCTCCCAAGGGGTGCAGCCGGCGAACTTCAACTCGTACGGCTCTCGCCGGGGCAACGACCGGGTCATGACCAGGGGGACCTTCGCCAACATCCGGGTTCGCAACGAGTTGGCTCCGGGCACCGAGGGTGGCTTGACCACCGATTTCCTGGACGATGAGGTCAAGTCGATCTACGACGCCGCGATGCACTACCAGGAGTCCGGGATCCCGTTGATCGTGATCGCGGGCAGCGACTACGGGATGGGGTCATCGAGGGACTGGGCGGCGAAAGGGGCCTTCCTGCTCGGGGTGAAGGCGGTGATCACCAAGTCTTTCGAACGCATCCACCGTTCCAACCTGGTCATGATGGGTGTGCTCCCCCTCACCTTCGTCGATGGTCAGGACGCGGCATCGCTTGGTCTGAACGGCAGCGAAAGCTTCGACATCGCCATCGACGACACCCTCCAGCCGCGTCAGGTGGTGCGGGTCACGGCTCGTGCCGGAGACGGGTCGGTCAAGGAGTTCGATGTCATCGCCCGGGTCGACACCCCGATCGAGGTTGAGTACCTGCGCAACGGTGGCATCCTCCACTACGTATTGAGGAGCATGGCCTCTGCCTGACGAGCCGGCCGGTCCCCTGCCGCGGCGCGGCTTGTTGCTAACCGGGGTGTTCGTCGTCGTACTCGCCGCCGGGCTCGCCATCGCCTGGGCGTTCGACGGTACGGCTGAAGTCGCCCAAGCGGGAGAGCCAGCGCCCGATTTCACTGTCGACCTGCTCGACGACGGCAGCTTCAGCCTGGCCGCTCATCTCGCCGACGACGGCAGACCCTTGGTCCTCAACCTCTGGGCGTCATGGTGCGCCCCGTGCCGGGAGGAGATCCCCGACCTGTCCGCATTCGCCGAAGCCAACCCCGGCATCGCCGTCCTCGGCGTCGCAGTCGAGGACCGCCTTGAGGACGCCCGGGTCTTTGCCGCCGAGATGGCGCCGGCCTACCCGCTCGGATTCGCGGACGAGGCCTTCGACGAGGCCTATCCGAATTTCGGCCTTCCGGTCACCTACTTCCTCGACGAGGACGGCCAGGTCACCGATGTCTACAACGGAGTGCTCACCGCCGAGACCCTGGCCGAGATCACGAGCTAGTAGTCCGCTCAGTTGAGCTGACTCATCCGCTCTTCGAGCACCTCGACATATTCCAGGTTGGGGCCGTCGACCAGTTGCGCGGTGACGATCAACCTCTCCCGAGCGGAGAACTTCGGGTTGCAGGTGGTGAAGGTCAGCCATCCACCCGGCTTGTCGTCTGTTACCCAGACATCGGTCGGCTCGACGATGAATGACTCCCTCACTTCGTAGACATGCGCACCGATTGCGGTTTCGATCTCGATTCTGTCGCCGGGGACCAGCAGATCGAAGTCGAAGAATGGGCTGCCATAAGTCGTGCGATGCCCGGAGATCACGGCATTGCCCGGCTGTCCAGGGAATGCCGTCCCCGGCATGTGGCCGGGTCCGCTCTGCAACGTCTCTGTGTCGACCCCCTCGAACACCACCACTTCGAGACCCAGGCTCGGGACTCGCAGCATCCCCAAGGCCGTTCCTTCGGCCGGCGCCTCCTCGGGGAAGTGCTCGATGGTGGGTGCTTCATCGACATCGACTTCGACGACCGGCGGTAGACGTCGCCGGGCGTCGTCCAGAGTGACATCGAGGGACTCGGCCGCCTCGGCCTGAACCTGCGAATTGATCAGGTCGGTTCCCCACACCTCCCAAGCCAGATAACCGAAGATGAAGACCCCCGTCCAGATCAGGGTCCAGCCGAGGATCTGGGCTCTGCGCCTCCACGGCCCCGATCCACCGCTCGTTTCCCGATTCTCCGCTTCGGGGGGAGAGACTGAGCTCACCTCCATCGCGGCTCCCTTTTCTCCAGGAAGGCGGCGATGCCCTCGGCCGCGTCTTCGGTCATGGCGGTCGCGGTCAACCCGGTCTGCAGTCGGTCCAGGGCGGCGTCGAAGTCGAGATCGGAGATTGCATAAAACGAGTCGCGACCGATCATCGTCGTGGACGGGCTGTTGGACAAGAGTGCTGCGACGGTCTCGTCCACCGCCGCGTCGAGGTCCTGGCGTGACACTACTCGGGAAACGGCTCCGAGCCGCTGTGCCTCGTAGGGGTCGATCATCCGGCCGGTCAGCATCAACTCCAACGCCGCTTTTCGAGGCATGACCCGGGCGAGCAGAGCGGAGATCATCATCGGCCACAACCCGACCCGCACCTCGGTCGCGCCCAGCTTGGCGTCGTCCACACAGATCGTCACGTCACAAGCGACGGCCAACCCGAAGCCGCCGGCGAGGGCATGCCCATTGACCCGGGCCACTGTCGGCTTCCCCCCTCGGTGCATGAGGCGAAACAGGTCGGCGAGCGCGCCCCGAGCCCGGTGCAGACCCACCGGGTCGTCGACGAATGACCCGGACAGGTCGCCCCCGGCTGAGAAGGCGCGGTCACCGGCTCCGGTGTAGACCAGGACTCTGACAGCAGGGTCGTCGACGCCGCTCTTGGTCGCGTCGAGCAAACCGGTCATCGTCTCGACTGACATCGGGTTGCGTCGCTCCGGGTCGTTGATGGTGATGATCGCCCTGCCCTCGTGAATTTCGTACTCGACCAAGCTTCTTTCTCTTCCGCTGAGTGCACGTCGGGTATTACCGTCGGGTTCCATGCTATGGCTGGCCATCGTCCTGTTCATCGCCCTGACCATGGCCGTGCTCCGCGGTGGTCGGTTGACCAACCTGGGGGATATAGAGCTGCGCGCCTGGTGGCTCTTGTTGGTCGCACTCGGGCTCCAGTTCGGCGCGACCTGGCTGCCGGCGACGAGATGGGCAGAGGGCTTGGGTTTGGCGATGGTGCTCGTCTCCTACGGGTTGCTCATGGTCTTGGTGTGGCTCAACCGCGATCGAACCGGGATGTGGCTGACCGGTCTCGGGGTGTTGATGAACTTCACGGTGATCGCTCTCAACAGCGGGATGCCGGTCCTTGCCGAGGCAGCGGAGGTGGCCAGCGGGTTCACGGTCGGCGTGCCCGACCTGTCCGGCTCCTTCAAGCACATCATCCTCGACTCGAGCTCCCGGCTGACCCTGCTCGCCGATGTGATCCCGCTTCGTATCGGCGGGTTGGGACAAGTGATAAGTCTCGGCGACGTCTTCCTGGCCGTCGGGCTCGGCCGATTCCTCGAGCACGAGCTGCGTCGCCCCCGGCGCTACTTCAAGAGAGGGGCGCACGCCCAGCCAGGCTCGGCGGCCAAATCCTGACCACTTCTGTGCGGGTTCGCGCGGCTGGACGCGCGGAAAACCCGCACAGAACAGGTTGAGCCTCACTTCTGTGCGGGTTCGCGCGGCTGGACGCGCGGAAAACCCGCACAGAACGGTCCGGTCAGACGCGAACCGGGGTGAGCACGCCCCGGCTCTCGAGAAGACGACGCAACGACGCCACAACCTCCGGGTCGTAGTCGTAGGCGGCGCCGGCATGGAGAGTCTCCAAAGACTGAAGCGGGGACCGCCCTTCCTGATGAACCTGCCAGTCGTAGGCGGCCGCGACCTTGATGATCCTGGAGATGACCGAAACGTCGGGATCGGTCTGCTCGCCAGGCTTGCGATAGGGCTCGTACTGATGACGGACGTGGGTCGCCACCCGGCTCAGGTATGGCGATTCGGCGATGATCTCCGAGCTCCAGCGAGCAATGTCGTCGTCGCTGTAGCCCATTCGCAGGATCTGCGGCTCGTTGAGGCTGACCCGGCCAATGTCGTGCATCAGCGCGCCGTACTCGACGTCTTCCACCTGGACCGGTCCCAACCCGATCTCCTTCGCCATCGCCGAGGCCAGGTTGGTGGTCCGGTCGGCGTGGCCGTCGGTGCCCAGACCCGAGACCTCCGGTATGCGTGCCAGGGCACGGATGGTCTGCTTGTAAGTGACCTTGGTCTCCTGGAATCTCTTGAAGGCGAGATGGGCGAACGAGTAGGGAAGCATGGCTATCGGCAGGGCCCACCACCCGATCGCCGGCCAGAGCTCACCGAACAGAGCGCCGGTCATGGCGAGACCGAGGAACACATTGAGATCGTGGAGCAGGCTGCGTGCCAGATAGCTGCGCGAGAGCTCGCGTTTGCCGACGACCAGCATGGCGCGCAGGAAGACTTCGACAGCGATCCATGCCGCCAGCGCGACGGCAAATGGGAACAGGTCGCTCCAATCGCCGCTGAGCCGGGCGAAGGGCCCGACGCGGAGTGCCGAGTACACCGTTGCGTACACCGCGTAACCGACGAATCTCCTGAGCAGGGTCGGGAGCAGGTCGACATGCCTCTCGGCGCGTGAGTAGCGAAGCGCCCACACGATGGCCAGACCTATTCCATAGATAGCGATCGACCCGGCAAGGTCCACATCGTCCATCGGCCCGAGGACCATTGGGACCGCCGCCGCCACGGCAAGACCGGCGGTGAAGCGGTTGCCGGAGTTGGAGGCGGCCACTCCCACCATCGAGGCGAGAACCAGGGCAGTCACCCCGGTCAGGATGGCGACCAGGTCGCTCGTGGCGAGGGTGGCAGCGTAGAAGCCCACTCCGGCCACGACGACCACATAGAGCCAGGAGACGACCGACAACGTGCGCGCACCCCAGCTAGCCACGAAGGGTCAGCTCCGGCTCCTCGGCGAGGCGACGGGCCATCTCCTCGTCGTTCACGTGGGGGGCGCCCCAGCGCCGCCCCGTCTTGGCCAGCGCCTTCTCGAAGGCATCGACCACCTCGGGGTGGAATTGCGCGCCCGAATGTCGTCTCAGCTCAGAGATGGCGTACTGCTGGGACAGGGCCATCCTGTAAGAGCGGGCCGAGGTCATGGCGTCGAAGGCGTCGGCTGCGGCCACGATGCAAGCTTCGAGGCTTGGAGCCTCGCCCTCGCTATGGGTGCTGCCCCCGTACCCGCTGCCGTCGAAGTTGCTGTGATGGCCGGATGCGATCTCCACCATCGGCTGGAGGAAATCGACCTCGGCCAGGATCTCCTCGACCAGCTGGGCATGGGCCTTCATGTCGGCGTACTCGTCTTCATCGAGACGGCCCCGCTTCCGGATCAGCTCGGTGGGCACGGCCAGCTTTCCCAGATCGTGGATCAAGGCCGACCACCGGATCGTCTCCAGTTGGGTACCACTGAACCCGAGCTCCTCGCCGATCATCTGGGCGAAGAAGGCCACCCGCTCGGTATGGCCCCTGGTGTACATGTCCTTGGCCTCCAGCGTCTTGACGAAGCCCCGAATCGAGCCGATGTGGGAGTCACGGAGCTGGGCGAACGCGTAGAGCGACATGTGGCCGATGGCGTAGACCCCGACGATGAAGACGATGATCGCCTCCCTCTCCGCGATGAGAAAGGCGGCGCCGATCAGACCGCCGATGAGGCCCATCGTCACCTGGCCGATGAACAGCACCGGCATCTGGGACCACGGCTCGAGATTGTCCCGACCGAACACGGTCCTCACCGCATGGCGCACCAGCACGTTCTGCACCGCCGCGTAGGCAAACGCGGCCAGCACGGAGACCACCGCCACCCGAACCAGGGACTCGGTTGAGTCGGCCACGCCGTCGAGAAACAGGTCGAGGATGTAGCCGGCAACGGCCCCGGCCAGCACAAACTGACCGAAGTTGGCCAGCGGTTGGAACCAGCGCTTCTCTTTGAAGTCTGCCGGGGTGAATAGGGCCAGGCCGCCCATGAGGGCCATGCCGAACATGGCGTCCGAGTCGGGGAGCAAGGCGAGGATGACCCCGGCGGTCATGGCCACCATCACCGAAGATGACTGAAGCATCCGGTCGTTGACCTCGACCGCAAAGAACTCGAGAAGGATGAACAGGATGGCGAAGGGGAGCCAATAGCCCCAATTCGGTGGCTCCGAGATCAGAAACGACGCGATGAGGGCGGCCAATCCCATCACCGAATAAGGCACAGCGATCCGCAACCGACGCTGCACCGTGGGTCGGAGACGTCCCAACCATCCCCGCAACGGTCTCTTCCTACCTAGCCTCATGAGCCCCTAACGACATGCCCGACTTGTCAGTGAGCCGGCGCCATTGATCAGCCGATACGGGTGCTACCGGACACAAGCCACAGGCTTGCGCCGGTACCGGTAATTCGGGCCAGAAATGCCTTCTTCCAGAACGCTCACCTGCTTGGTGCCGTATTCCACCGGCGTTGTGTGCCGATGTTGACGATCCGCTCCGCTTGGTAGATGGGCGTCCAGTCACAAGGCCGACGTCCTGACGCCGGTCTCACCTTTCCCCGGCAAAAGATGACGGGGAAACTTCACATGTCAAAAGGCCCCTGACTTCGCCCGCCACGGGCCGGGCAGACGCGTCAGAGACCTCGTCTGCCCCACGTTTCCCATGAATTGCCTTCCAGCCAGACGCAATCTAGATGCTCAACCAGCCCGGAACAAGAAAAAATGGCCGTCGCCATGCCGGTGAACCCCTTTCAACGCGGGTACGCTCGTGATCATGGACCTTGCCGCCCTCCAGGAAAAGATCAGCCGCATCGATGGTGTCGAGGCAGCGAGGATCGTCGCCGGCAACGGCCACATCGAAGAAATCCACGTCTTGGCCCGTCGCAACAAGCCCCCGAAACAGTTGGTTCGCGATGTCCAATCCCTGAGTCAGGCCATGTTCGGTGAGGAGATCGACCGCCGTGTGGTCTCCGTCGTGCAATTGGCCGATGCGGATCTCGAAGGGGGATTTCGCCCCGCGCTGGTCGATGTCAGCGAGGTGCTCGACGGGTCACGCGCGGAGGTGACGGTCAGCCTGCGCTGGCAGAACGACGTCTTCACCGGCTCGGCGAAGGGAGCCGCGGCCACCTCGACCCGACCTCGCCAGATCGCGGAGGCAACGCTGGACGCGGTCCGTCAGGCGATCCATCGGGATGCGGCGCTCGCCGTGGCGTCGATGGACATCCCGACGCTGGGAGGCCGCAAGGTCGCCATCGCCCAGGTCGTCGTGGTCACCGAGGCCACCGAGAGGCACCTGATCGGAAGCGCCTATGTCGAGGATGAGGACTCGCGAGCCGTGGTGCGTGCCGTCCTCGACGCGCTGAACCGCATCCTGCCCGACCTCAAGTCGCCCTGACGCACGCGGTATCCACCCCGCATTGCCACTCGACCGAGGCGGCCGAGCGCGTCCTGAGAGCCGGGGGGAACGCGGTGGATGCGGCCATCGCCGCCACCGCCACCCAGGGTGTCGTCGCCCCGGAGACCTGCGGGATAGGAGGGGACCTGTTCGCCCTGGTGCACGGGCCGGGGTGGGAGCGCCCCCGAGCCCTCAATTCGTCCGGACGGGCCGGGTCGAACGCCGACGCCAACTCTCTACGCGACCTGGGACGTTCAGAGATCTCCCGGGATCACCCGCTGTCGGTGACAGTCCCCGGATGTGTCGATGGTTGGAGTGCCCTTTCGGCCGAGCTGGGACGTCTGAGCCTGGCCGAGTGTCTCGCTCCGGCCATCGAGCACGCCGCCGAAGGCTTCGAAGTGTCCACCGAGCAGGCCGCCGCATTCCGGCAGACGGCTGGGCTCTACTCCCGTCACCCGGCGGTCAAGGAGTTCTACCCGGAGGGCCGCTACGTGGAGCGCGGCCAAGTCGTACATCGACCGGCGCTGGCGGCAACGCTCCAGGCGATCGGCTCCGAGGGGCGTGACGCCTTCTATCTGGGCCAGCCCGCCGATGACATCGTCGAGGAGTTGGGCGGGACCATCACTCACGAGGACCTGGCGCGCCCGACGGCCGACTGGGTGAGCCCGATCGCATGTCAGGTCGCCGGATCCATGGCATGGGCCATCCCGCCCAACTCGCAGGGATACCTGGGACCGGCCACATTGGCCGTGTTCGAGCTGGTCGGACCACCCACGGACCCCGACGACCCGGTGTGGTGGCACCTCCTCATCGAATCTTTCCGCTCTGTGGCATGGGAGCGGGACGATCTGGTAGCCGATCCCGACCATGCTCCGTTGCCGGCCGATCTACTCCTCGATCACGATCGTCTCGCCCGGGCGGCAGCGACCGTCGACCGGGAGAGGGTGGGCGTATGGCCCCGGCGAATGGGCTCGGAGTCGGGCACGGCGTACATGTGCGTGGTCGATGCTGAGGGTTTGGCAGTCTCCATCATCCAATCGAACTATTACGGGACCGGGTCCGCGTTCGGGGCGGCCCGTAGCGGTTTTCTCCTGCACAATCGGGGAGGTGGCTTCACCCTCGCCCCGGGGCATCCCAATGAGCTGCTCCCGGGAAAACGCCCACTGCACACGCTCTCCCCCACGATCTGGACATCGGGCAGCGAGACGAAGTGGGTGATCGGGACGAGGGGAGGCTCGGTCCAGCCCCAACTCGTGGCCCAGGTGGCGGCTCGCGCCGTGATCGCCGGTCAACCCCTGGAAACGGCCCAGACCGCGCCTCGATGGACCGTCCAGGAGTTCGGGCCCTTCGCCGAAGCGCGCTTACAGGTGGAGCCGGGCATTCCCGGTCCCACCCTGGCCGACCTTCGTAGGCGTGGCCACATCATCGAGGAGATGGGTGAGCGGCAGCCCGGTTGGGGCCCGGTCTCCATCATCGGGGTCGACGGCCCCAACCGCAACACCCACCCCGACCCCCGTGTCGACACCACCAGCGTGGCGGTCTTCTGACTCGTACCTCAGGTAAGTGGTGCCTTCAGCTGACGGATCACCTCGCGGAGGTGGTCGGGGGGGAGGGAGGGGCCGATCATGTAGAAGCCGAGCCGTTGCACCCTATCGCCATATCGCTGCTTGATCGCCTCACCGAGACGGTCGATCGGCGCGGCGACGCCCACCGTGAGCACCGCCTCATCGGGGACGACACCGGCCATGGCCTCCCACTCGCCGCGCTTCGACATCGCATTGAGCTCGCCACCGAAGTCCCACCCTTCGGCTTCGAGAACCGGCAGGTAAGAAGGGGTCGAGGCGTAGAACGAAATTTGCTGCCGGACCGGAGCCATCGCCTCCTCGACTTCCGCTTCGGTCTCCCCGGTCATGACGAACACGGTCGTCGCCCTCTCCACGTCGTCCAGGGCCCGGCCCGATGCCTCGGCCCCGGAGCGAATCCCCGGGAGGACGACCTCGTCGAGGTATCTGACTGTGTGAAAGGGATGGACATGGAACCCCTGGCACACCTCGCCGGCCAAACGGCTCAGGTGCGGACCGACCCCGGCGATGTAGATCGGCACGTCAGGATGCCGGATAGGGCCTGGATTGAAGAAAGGCGTCATCAGCGAGAACCGGTAGAACTCACCCTCGAAAGCGAGGGGGACCGCGTTCTGCCATGTGTCCCAGATGGCGCGGACGGAGAGGATGTACTCCCGGAGCCTCGGCGCCGGCCTGTCCCACGGGGACGAGAAGCGTCGGGTGATGTGTGCCCTGACCTGCGTGCCCAGACCGAGTATGAAACGACCCCCCGACATCCGGGCCAGGTCCCAGGCCGTCATCGCCACGACCATGGGAGAGCGGGGAAATGCCACGGCGATCGCGGTCCCCAAATCCAGACCGGGCTCGGCCCCCGCGGCCAGGGCCAGGGGCAGGAAAGGGTCGTATTGGGTCTCGGCGCTGAAGAATCCGTCATATCCGAGTTGCATCGCGTTCCGGGCCGCTTCCGCGGCGCCTTCGGGCGGGCTCGGGGGGTAATAGAAGTCGACTTTCATGAGCCGCCCAGGGTAGAGCTCGGCCGGAGTGGGTAGCCTCTCGCCGCATGAAGAGGCTGGCCAAGGTCGTAGGTGTCATCGGCGCCGCCGCCGCCCTGGTCTGGGCGATGCGGGATCGATTCATCTCCGTAGCCGCCTCGCGCGAACCGGAGCCACCTGTGCTGCGGGCAACGGTCCCCACACCTGCCCTCGCCCCCGGCATCGACGCCATCGACGGGATCGGCCCGGTGTTCGCAGGCCGGCTGAAGAGTGCCGGGATCGACGATGTGTCCAAACTCGCGGCATCGACCGCCGACACGATCGCCGAGGCGGCAGGCGTCAGCGGCGCGCGAGCCCGGACCTGGATCGAACAGGCCCGCTCCCTGGGCTGACGTTGCCCTATCTGACCGCACCCGAGGATCTCGGTGAACTCCTGGAGGGCGAACCCGGATACCGGGTCGACCAGCTTCGTCATTGGCTGTACCGCACACCGGTCCTGAGTAGCGAGGACATGACCAATCTGCCGGGAGCGGTCAGGCAGAGACTCGGCCGCATCTGGCCGTTCGACGTCGAGATGGAGCAGTCAGCCGACGGCGGCACCACGCGGAAGTGGCTATTCCGGGCACCCGATGGGGCGGCGATCGAAGCGGTGCTCATGGGTTACCCCCGTCGGGCGACGCTCTGTATCTCGAGCCAGGCGGGCTGCGCTCTGGGTTGCACATTCTGCGCCACGGGTCAGTTTGGTTTCGAGCGTCACCTGGAGGCGGGTGAGATCACTGCACAGGTCTCCTACGCCCAAGCTTTCCTCCGTCAGATCGGGATGCCCGGGGCGCCGGATCACGTGACCAACATCGTCTTCATGGGGATGGGTGAACCTCTGGCCAACTACGACCGGGTCAGGGAGGCGATTCGGCGGATGGTCGAGGTCATGGGCCTGTCTGCCCGATCCATCACAGTTTCCACGGTTGGCATGATCCCTGGAATCCGCAGATTGGCCGAAGAGCCGTGGCCGGTGTCTTTGGCGGTCAGCCTTCATGCCGCCGACGACGAGTTGCGCAGCAGCCTGGTCCCGATCAACAGGCGCTACCCGCTCCACGACCTGGAGGCTGCCGCCGCCGACTTCTTCGAGAAGAAGAGGCGCCGGCTCTCGATCGAGTGGACGATGATGGATGGAGTCAACGACACCTTGGACCAGGCGGTGAAGTTGGCCGCCATCGCCAGCCGCCTTCGTGCCCACGTCAACCTGATCGCACTCAACCCGACCCCGCTCACCCGGGAACGAGCATCGAGCCGGATCGCCATCGAGGCGTTCGCCCGGGAGTTGGGCCGGAGAGGGGTGAATGTCACCATCCGTGACACGCGGGGGCGCGACATCGACGCCGCCTGCGGCCAACTCCGCCTTCTGGCCGGAAAACCGGGGTTGAGGGTCTGAACACCCCTTTGGCCGGAAGAGAACCCGTTTAGCTGGCAATTTCGCGATCTGGAGGTAGGGTGGTTTTCGCGGACGGAACAGGGGCCTGAAGGAGTTGGACCTTCATGCCGGTCAATCGACGTGCCCGCGCCATCGCTGTTGGCTCGGTTCTCGCCCTGACAATTGCTCTTTTTTCCGTTGAGTACACCGTGCAACGTGGCGACACACTTAGCGAAATCGCACGCGATCACGACGTCACCCTCTCCGAAGTCATCGAACTGAACGAGTTGTCGCACCCCGACCTGATCATGCCCGGCCAGGTGATCCTGATCCCCGGTGTCGACGGCAACCCGGAACAGACACACGTTGTGGTCCGAGGCGAGAGCTTGCACCACATCGCCTCTGCCTACGGCACCACTGCGGCCTCGATCGCTCGGGCCAACAGCCTGGGAAATCCCGATGTCATCATCCCCGGTCAACAGCTACTCATCCCGGCCACCGGGAAAGCGCCAGCGGGTGGCGGCGCTGGCGGCGGCAACGGTGGCAACGACGGGGAGAGTGAGGGGTCGAACAACCCCAGCCCGGCTTCGCGTTCGGGAAACTTCCACATCGTCGAGCGGGGTGACACGCTGGACTCGATTGCCGGCAAATACTCGCTCTCCCCGGACGACATCGCCGCGGCCAATGGCATCACCAGCGGGAAGGTGTACACCGGGACACGGCTCTTCCTCGACGGGCCATCCTTCGTCAGCGGTGGCGGCGGCGGCTCCGGCGAGTACACCGTGAAGCAGGGTGATCGGCTGGGCGACATCGCCGCCCGTCACGGCACCAGCATCTCCAACCTGGCAGAGATGAACGGGCTTTCCGACGTCAACCTGATCAGGTCAGGACAGACCCTGAAGGTGCCGGGAGGGTCCAGTTGGGTGTGCCCGGTAGAGGGCGCGCGTTACTTCAACGACTGGGGTTTCCCCCGCGGCGGATCACGTTTCCACGAGGGCAACGACCTTTTCGCCGGCAACGGGTCACCGGTCAGGGCCCCGGTGTCCGGCACGGTGGAGCTGATCAAGGGAACGGTGGGGGGGCTCCAGTTCAACCTGATCGGGAGCGACGGCGTCGAGTATCTCGGATCGCACCTGAGTGAGAGCGGCAAGACCGGCAAGGTCGGTGCGGGAGACGTGATCGGCTACGTCGGCACTTCCGGCAACGCGAAAGGAACCAATCCTCACCTCCACTTCGGGATGTACCGCGAGGGGCTGGCGATCAACCCGCACCCGACCCTTGTCGCCAACGGCTGCTGAGGCCAGCCCCTCAGAGGGTGGTGTCGCGGAGGTGGTCCAGCCTGATCGCCCCCGCCTCCAGCAGGCGGCGATGGAAGTCCTTGGGGTCGAAGCCACCTTTTTCTCGCTCCATCGCCTGACGGCGGATGTCGAGGATCTCCCGTTCTCCGACCTTGTAGGAGATGGCCTGACCCGGCCATCCGAGATACCTCAGGACCTCGGACTCGGACATGTCCCTCGGTTGTAGGCCGATCTTCTCCATGTAGTCGACGGCACGGTCATAGTCCCAGGTCCCTCCCGGGTGCAACGGGGCATCGTCAGGGATCCGTTTCTGCAGATGGCAACCGATGTCGACGATCACACGGGTCGACCGGAAGAGCTGACTTGCGAGCAGGCCGAGCCGGTACTCCGGGTTCTCGAAATAGCCGAGCTCGTCCATGAGACGCTCGGCGTAGAGGGCCCAACCCTCACCAGCCCCCGAGTACCAGATGAACATCCGATGGAAGCGGGAGAGCTTCTCCCGCTGAATGACCGCGAACCCGACCTGGAGGTGGTGCCCGGGAAACCCCTCGTGGTAGGCCGTGGACACCTCTTGCCAGAATGGGATTCGGATCCTCTCGCCCGGCGCGTACCAGATCGAGCCGGGTCGGGAGAAGTCCTCAGATGGGCTGTGATACCAGGCTCCGAGACTTCCGCCCGGTGGCGCGATGTTGACCGTGACTTTCCGGATCTCGGGTGGGACGTCGAAGGCGCTCCCGTCGAGTTGTTCCACCGCTTCTACCTGGAGCCCCTCGACGAAGCGGGCGAACGCGTCGTGGTCGGGGGCCGACCGATCGGGGTCGGTCTCCAACATGTCGATGACCTCCTCGATGCTGCGATCTGGGTCTATCTCCGCGGCGGTCACCTCCATTTCCGCGCGCAAGCGGTGCACCTCGGACCAGCCCCATTCATAGGTCTCGTCGGGGTCGAGGTCCATACCCAGGAAGTACTCGGAACCCTCCAGATAGCGATCGACACCGACGGCATCGTCGGGATCTGCCTTGGGGAGATATTCGCCTTCCAGCCAATCGGCGAATTCGGCGGATCCGGCCTTGGCCCGGGCAACCGCGTCCGCCACGCGAAGCTCATCCCCACCGTTCGTCGCCGCCAGCGGCGGGAAGGCATCAAACCGCGACTCCTCGCTCGCCAACGAGCGGACCTGGTCGATCACGCTCAGCACCTGCCGGCTGGCCGCCGTCGTTCCCTCTTCCATTCCGATCTCGAGACTGGACCGGTAGCCGGCGAGGAGGTCCCCCCATTCGAGCAGTCTGGCCGTCACGTTGTCCCAGGCCTCCGCACCATCCTTCGAGATGACGTCGAATGAGTCGCGCGCCCGCTGAAACGGCGAGTAGATGTGGTTCAGGTCCTGCTTCCAATGTCCCCTCTCGTAGCGGCGGTTCATCGTGTCCAACTGAGCCACGATGATCCGGGCCGCCCTCGCCTGGACCGGGTCCTCGTCGTCGAGATGTTGAGTCAACTCGGCGCTCGCCTCGGCCCGGAGTTGAGCTCTCGCCGCCTCGCCGTCGGGTGACAGGTCCTCCCAAAGATGGTCCCGGCCCACGATCCCGTAGGAAGTGGCCAGAGATGGGAGCAGGTCGGCATAGGACTCGGTGAGACGGTCGGATATCTCGAACGGCGTAGTCATCAACCCTCCTCCGGACAACGTCGAGGCACGGTAGACCCGATGCGGGGCACGAAACCCTCGATACCCTACGAGTGGTGGAAGACGTGATCGAGGTCCGGGGCGACGAGACGATCGATCCCGAGCGTCTCGCCGGGTGGATGGCGGGGGCGGTCAACCTTCCTTCAGGGACCCCGAAGGTGCGGCAGTTCGCAGGCGGCAAGGCCAATCTCACCTATTTGCTCGAGTTTCCCGACAAGTCGGAGTTGGTTCTGCGCCGCCCACCGCTGGGGCCGGTTGCCGAGAGCGCCCACGACATGACGAGGGAGTACACCGTCCTCTCCCGCCTCTGGGCCGGATTCGACAAGGCTCCGCGGGCGCTGGCGCTCTGCGAGGACGTCTCGGTCATCGGTGCACCGTTCTTCCTCATGGAGCGCAGGCCCGGTGTCGTGATTCGTGATGTGGTGCCGGACCAGTTCGGCGGGGGGCAAGACCCCGAGGTCAATCGCAAGCTGTCCATTGTGGTGATCGACACCCTGGTCGAGTTTCACTCCGTCGACGCGGCGGGTTGTGGCCTCGGCGACCTGGGTCATCCGGATGGGTTCCTCGGACGGCAGGTGGAGGGTTGGTGGCGTCGATGGGAGCAGGCGAAGCATGAGGACAATCCCGTTGCCGACGGGGTCGGGCGGTGGCTCCGCGACCACATGCCCAGGTCTGGTGCCCCAACCCTGATCCACAACGACTGGCGGTTGGACAACATGGCCGTGGCCCCCGACGACCCTGGGACCTGTGTGGCGGTGTACGACTGGGACATGGCGACCAGGGGTGACCCTCTGGCCGATCTCGGAACCCTGATGGCGTCGTGGTACGTCGAGGGTGAGGAGAGGTCGACGCTCGCTCCGATGCCGACTACGTCCCCGGGCTGGCTCGATCGGGCTGCGGCCGTGGAGCGGTACGGGCAACGGTCCGGTCGCGACCTGGGCGATATCGATTGGTACGTCGTGTTCGGGACTTGGAAGCTCGGCGTGGTCCTGCAGCAGATCTACATCCGATGGCTGCGTGGCCAGACCCGGGACTCCCGATTCGAGCCTCTGGGTGAAGGAGCCCGCGCCCTGTTCCGGGTGGCCGCTTCACGACGCCCTTGAGCTTGTCAATTCAGGTTGACATACTCAGCCTGTCAACCTAGGGTGACATGCATGAATCTGACCACAGGCCTGGCGGCGGCCCAGAGCGACAACCCGGCACAGGGGCTCCAAGCCGTTGTGGTGCTACGCCGTCTGACCGATCGACTGGAGCACACCCACGTCCTCGCCGCCCGGGCCCAAGGGTGGACCTGGGAGCAGATCGGCGATGCCCTCGGCGTCTCACGCCAGGCCGTCCACAAGAAGTACAGGAGGTAGGAGATGTTCGAGAAATTCACGAAGGAGGCCCGCCGGGTGGTCACCCTGGCCGCTGAAGAAGCGGAGATCCGCGGCGACAGCCGGATAAACACCGAGCACCTGCTGCTCGCTGTGTCCAGCACAGCCGGGCCGGGGCAACTCGGTTTGAGCCCGGAACCGCTCCGCCGACAACTCGACAGGTTGGATGCCGAGGCGCTGGAAGCGGTGGGGATCGACCCGAGTCTGATCAACGAGGCAGTCGAGGATTCCCGGCCGATCGTGAGAAAGCGGGGGCACATCCCCTTCACCGAAGCGGCCAAGGACGTCCTGAAGCAGGGGCTGCGTGAGGCGATCGACCTCAAGCACCGCTATATCGGGGTCGAGCACATCGCCCTGGCCCTGACCACACTCTCCCCCGAGGACCGCGCCGTCCGCGCCCTCGACGGAATCGGCCTCGACCCCGCCGAATTGCGGGTGTCACTGATCACGTCCCTCCGCCGGGCCTCCTGACGTCTTACCTGAGGTTGCTGGCGTCACATATGGCGCCAAACGGACAAAGAAAGGCCGGCCTTGTCGTGAGTCGGCCTTCACGGTCGGTGTAGCGCCAGGAGTTCCCCCTGTCCGGCTTTTCGCCCCGTACTCCCCCTTCGCGGGGAGAGACGGCGTCACGCACCTCAGGCGAGGCGGCGTTAATTTGGGGTCGCGATGACATCGAGAGACCTGCCGGTCGGAACGGTCAGCTTTCTTTTTTCCGACATCGAGGGCTCTACGAGGATGATCCAGGAGCTCGGCGATATCTTTCGACCTGTCCTGGAGCGTCACAACAGCATCGTGCATGCGGCCGCGGCTGAGCATCGGGGGAGGATCGTCAAGAACGAGGGAGACGGGTACTTCGTCGCCTTTCAATCGGCGCTCGACGCCGTTTCCTGTGCGATCGAGATCCAACGCGCTCTGACCGGCGAGTCGTGGGCTCCGACCCAAGAGGTGCGAGTCAGGATCGGAGTCCACACCGGCGAGGGCCGACTGGGAGGCTCGGATTATGTCGGAATCGACGTGCATCGAGCGGCGCGGATCGGGGACAGCGGACACGGAGGCCAGATCCTGGTCTCCGAGGCGACTGCGCGGCTAACCGAGTACAGCCTTCCCGAAGGGGCCCGGTTCGAAGATCTCGGTTCCCACCGGTTGCGGGACCTGAGCCACGAGGAGCACATCTATCAGCTGGACGTCGCGGGCCTCCCCTCCGATTTCCCGCCGCTGCGGACCCTGACCGCCGCAAAGGGGAACCTCCCCATACGCGACCTCACACTCGTCGGCCGTCAGCTCGAGAAGGAAGCCGTGATCACTGCCCTGGACGTGTCCCGCCTGGTGACCCTGACCGGCCCCGGCGGAGTCGGCAAGACGACGCTGGCCCTGAAGGTCGCCGAGGAGCTGGCCCCCACCTTCGAAGATGGCGTCTGGTTCGTCGAGGTCTCCCGTGTCCCCGATGAGAGCGGTCTCGCCGCGGCCGTGGCTCGACAGCTACACATAACCGAGAGCCCGCTCCAGTCTCTCACCGACACCCTTCTCTCCCGACTGGCCAAGGCCCGCTCGTTGTTGATCCTGGATGGGTGTGAGCATCTGATCGACGCCGTCGCCAAACTGACCGACCAGTTGCTGCTGAGGACGGTCGAGCTCAAGATCCTGGCCACGACCCGGGAGTGGATGTCGATCCGAGAGGAGCATCTGGTCCAGCTCTCCCCCCTCGCCGTACCTGGGCCCGAGGTTCGATCCGTGGACGAGGTCGGGGCATTCGACTCGGTCGCCCTGTTCGTCAACCGGGCACGACTGGTCCAACCCAGCTTCGAGCTGAGCCCGGCCAACGCCCTGCTCGTTGCCGAGGTCTGTCGCCGATTGGACGGGATCCCACTCGCCATCGAGCTAGCCGCCGCCCGACTCAAGGTTTTGTCGGTCGGCCAGTTGGTGGAGCGGCTCGACCAACAATTTGCCCTTCTCGCAGGAACCGCGCGTGACCTGCCTCCGCACCAGCAAACCCTCGAGACGACTCTCGATTGGAGCTACGACTTCCTGGGCGGCTCCGAACGGACGCTTTTCACGCGGCTCTCGGTGTTCAACGGGGGGTTCACCCTGGAGGCCGCTGAGAGCGTCTGCTCCGGCGGCTTGGTGGTGGAGGACCACGTGGTGAATCTGCTCGCCCGCCTCGTCGAGACTTCCCTGGTGATGGCCACCGACAACGATCCGATCCGATATCGGCTTCTGGAGCCGATCAGCCACTACGCCCGAATGAGACTCGCCGAGGACGAAACCGAGACATTGCGCGAAAGACATGCCGCCTTCTTCCGGGCCATGGCCGAGGAGGGTGATACCCGGATCCTCGACACCGAGCAGAACGTGTGGGCGGATCGCCTGGAACAGGAACGGCACAACCTGCGGTCGGCACTCGAGTGGCTCCACGGCTCCGGCCGGGCCGAAGAGGCGATGGCAATGGCGGGCGCCCTCCGTTGGTTCTGGGTGATCAAGCGGGAGGTCCGAGATGGGACAGTCTGGCTGGAGCGCACATTGGCTCAACGCGAAGGCGTCGACCCGGCCATCGTGGCTCGCGCCCTCAACGGGGCCGGCCTCCTCGCCAGCCGACGACTCGCCTTCGACGAGGCGCACAGGGCCCTGACCGAAGCCAGGGCGATCTATCGGAAGCTCGGCGATCGGGATGGGGAAGCGCGCCAGGTCTACCAGCTGATGTCGACCGCGTGGCTCCGGGACGACCTGGAGGAGGCGACACGAATGGCCCCCGAGGCGGAGCGTCTCACCCGGGAGGCCGGGGACGGCTGGATGCTCGCTTGGACGCTTGCGGTGTGGGGGACCATGGCCCGTCTCCAGGGAAACCTCGATGAGGCCCGGAGCAGGATGACCGAGAGCCATCGGCTTTTCCTCGAGCACGCAGGAGTGCTCGACATCGGATGGTCCGCACTCCGACTCGGAGCCGTCGCCCGGGACGAGGGGAACTACAACGAGGCCACAGACCGGTACACCGAGGGGCGCGCCCTCCTGGTGATCGCCGGCGACTCGCTGGGCCTGGCCCATGCCGACGCCGGTCTGGGAGCGTTGGCGTGGCTGGCCGGCGACCACGACTATGCACTCGAGCTATACCGATCGGTGCTGGAAGGCTTCAGTCTGTACGAGGAGGCCGCCAACAACCTCTTCGAGCTGAAGACAATGATCCAGTCCAACCCCACCACCGAGGAATTGCAGAGGGTTGTCGAACAGAATCGGGACCGGGCGACGTTGACCGAGGACAAGGCCGGCCCACGGGCCGCTCTCGCCGAATACCTCTATCACATGGGCAAGACAGCCTTCCGTCACAATCAAGTCGACCGGTGTGAGACCGCCTTGTTGGAGAGCCTGATCCTCTGCGACGCGGCCAAGGACATGCGAGGGGTCGCCATGGCGGTGGCCGGGCTCGCGGTTTCCGCCCACTCCCGTGGTCGTGACATGCAGGCGGCCCGCCTCTTCGGATTGGCAGACTGGGTGGCCAGCGAGCACCGACTTGCCGTCTGGCCCCCGCCCGAAGAACGTGATTACGCCGGTCAGGTCGGAGCCACCCAAGAAGCATTGGGCAGTCTGGACTTCGCCCATGCCACGGTGTCCGGCGAAGCCATGGCCATCGACGAGGCGGTGGAGCTGATCAGGGAGGACTGAGAACCGTTTTGGCGCGGCGCGCCGGAAGCAAGGTCCAACCTCAGTAATCGATGCCCCGCCGGGCCATCACCCCCCTATCGAAGGCGTGTTTCACCTTTTTCATCTCGGTGACGGTGTCGGCCACCTCGACGAGGGCTGCGGGGGCGTCGCGCCCGGTGAGGATGAGGTTGAGTCGTTCGGGACGGGTCGCGATGGCTGCCAGCAGGTCCTCGTTGTCGATCCACCCCCAGTTGACCGGATAGGTGACCTCGTCCAGGATCAAGAGGTCATATTCGCCCGACGCAATCCGCTCCTTGGCCCTCGCCCAGGCCTCGCGAGCGATGGCTTCGGACTCGTCCATGTCCTCGGAATCCCAGGTGAAGCCGTCTCCGAGTGCCCACCAGTCGATCCCGAGCTGACCTCCCACCTTCTCCTCACCGACGCTCCACTCCCCCGACTTCAGGAACTGGATCACACCGACCTTCCAGCCTCGGGCAATGGCGCGCATGGCGGTGCCGAAGGCGGCGGTCGACTTTCCCTTGCCGTCGCCGGTGTTGACCAACACCAGCGAGGGCTCGCGTCGGTGGCCGCTGGGTGGGCGCTCGGTTGGCGGGCTCGAGGGGTCGGTCAAGGTTCTCTCCTGGTTTGGGTAGCCATTGTGCCCTCCCAGTCGAGGATGGTCAGCTGACCAGGAGCCGGGGCCAGGGTCAACCCCCGTTGCCGGCCGAGGATCCGAATCACCCCGCCATGGGTAACGATCAGATGACTGCCCGCGCCCAACTCACCGATGAAGGCGCCGACGCGTTCCTCGAGGTCGGCCACGGACTCCCCGCCCGGAGCGGCGAAACTGTCGACGCGCACGAGTGACTCTTGGACTCCGGTGGCCAGGTCCGGCCAGGCCTTCCCCTCCAACTCGCCGAAGTCGAGCTCGCGCAGTCGGCGATCGGCCCGGGCGCTGACCCCGGCCAGTTCGGCGTACTCGGCGGCACGGATCAGGTCGGAGGTCCAGGTTCCGTCGAATGCGAGCCCGGACAGCCGACGACGGAGCAGGCCGGCCTGGGCCCGGCCATCGTCGTTCAAGGGGGGATCGGACCAGCCGCAGAGCCGGCCGTCGTCGGTCCAATCCGTCGCGCCGTGCCGGGCCAGCCAGAGACTCAGGGTCACGGGCTCATCGCCACACGGGCACCGAGATGAGATCGAGCTCGAGGAGGGCCACGCCGAGCGCCAACAACGTGATCTCGCAGACCTGCTCGGTCGCCCCGAGGACATCGCCCGTGAAACCGGCGATGTGCCGCCGAGCGAGCCGGGAGAAGTAGACCGTCACCCCCGCGGCTGCGAGCAGGAACGCCCCGACCCACCACCCGACCACGGCGAGACCGATCAGAACCGAGGTGGCGGTTCCGATCATCACCTGCCGCCGCAGCCCATCTCCGACGTGGGCAGCCCCCAGGCCGTCGCCTGTCGCCGGAGGCAGGACAGCCATCAAGCCAAGGGCCCCTCCCCGGCTCATGGCGTGGACCAAAGGGAGCAGCCCCAGAGCGGCGGCCGGGCTAACCGCGGCCAATGCGATGATCCGGAGCAACAGGCTCAGGGCGAGGGCGACAACCCCATAGGTTCCGTGTGCCGGGTCCTTCATGATTCGCAAGACGTCCTCGCTATCGGACCCACCCCCGAAGCCGTCGATGGTGTCGGCCAGCCCATCCTCGTGAAGGGCGCCGGTGGCGAAGACGCCGAAAGCCACCGATAGACCGGCTGCGACCATCGAGGGAACGAGCAGCGATAGCCCCGCGTAGACCGCCGCGATGGCCAGACCGATCACGGCGCCAACCAGGGGCAGCCACTGCACCGATCGATGAACGTCCTGCTCTTCCCATATCCGCGGACTGAGCGGCAGCCGCGTGAGCAAGGCAACGGCGGCACCGAGACCCCTCACCGGCTGATCCCCCACTCGTCGAAGGTGGCCACCTCGGTCACAGACGCCGCTGCCAGCTTGATCAGGGGGACCGCGGCCAGTGCCCCGCTCGCCTCTCCGAGTCGCATCCCCAGGTCGAGGAGCGGGGGCTTGCCCAACTTGTCGAGGAGCAGACGATGCCCGGGCTCGGCCGAGCAGTGCCCGGCCAGCGTGTGATCGAGGGCGCCAGGATGGGCCACCTCGAGGACCGCGCAGCCAGCCGCTACGACGAATCCGTCGAGCACGACGGGAACCGATCGGACTCGGGCCTCGGCTACAGCCCCGGCAATGGCAACCAGTTCCGCGCCTCCGACCCGACGCAGAATCTCGAACGGCGCCTCCCCCTCCACCCGGTCCCGCGCCATTTCGATCGCCGTCCTCTTCCTGTCCAGGGCGGCGGCATCGACTCCGGTTCCCAGCCCGACCCAAATATCTGCATCGCCTCCGAACAGGGCGGCGCACACCGCGGCGGCGACGGTGGTGTTCCCGATCCCCATCTCTCCGACGACGAGGAGATCGAGCCGGTCCATTGCAGCCACCGCCTCTCTGCCGGCCGCCCAACACTCGCCAAACCGGTCGGAAGTGAGGGCATCCTCGACAGCGACGTCACCGGTGGGTCGACCCACGCCGACATCGACCACAGACAGACCGATCCCCAGCACTGACGCCATCACGCTGGACGTGGCCACCCCTTCTCGCATCGCCCAGACCATGGCAGCAGTCACCGACGACGGGTAGGCACTCACGCCCCGGTCGGCGACGCCATGATCGGCGGCGAACACCAGACCGGCGATGGTGTCCACACGGGGACGGGTGGTTCGCTGCCATTCCGCCAACCACACCGCCACCCGGTCGAGACGATCGAGGGCGCCCGCTGGTCGCAGTACATGCGCAGCCCGTTCGCGGACGGCTCCACCGGACCGATGATCGGGCCCGGGCAGGTCGCCCATCAGCTTCAGCAGGTCATCCATCGTGGTCGCCCCACAAGGTCGCCAGTCGCTGCACGGGCACGACTCCCCCGGCCACGGTCAGGTACACCTGCTCCGACAAGTCCGCCCAGGTGGAGTTCACCCGTCCCAACAGGTCCCGGTAGCGACGGGCCAGGGCGTTGACCGGGACGAGCCCCGAGCCGACCTCGTTGCTCACGACCACTGTCATCCCTGCCCTGCTCGCGGCATGCTTGGCCGCGGCACTGGCGCGGGCCTCGATCTCGCCGTCCTCGAGGCCATCGCCGATGAGGTTCGAGACCCACAGCGTGAGGCAATCGATGATCACCGTCTCCGCAGGACTTGCCGTCTCCAGCGCGTCGAGGAGACCCAACGGCTCCTCGACGACAGACCAGTCACTCGGGCGTGCTTCCCGGTGGGCGATGATCCGGAGCCGCATCTCCTCGTCTCCTGCCTCCGCGGTGGCGATCAGCGTCACCGACCCGGGAACCATCTCGACGAGGTCTTCGGCGAGACGCGACTTACCGCTCCGTGCCCCACCGAGAATCAGGATCGAGCTCATCGCCCCTCCCGGTCGGGAGTTTCGACGCCGACCCGATTGCCCCGCACCGGGATCACTGTCAACCCGTCGGAGTCCTCCGTGGCGACCACTCGAACCCTGGCCCTGTAGTGGCGCTCGATGCGCTCCTCGGTGAGGACCTCGGCTGCCGAGCCCTCGCTGACCACCCTGCCCTCATCGAGGAGAACGAGACGGTCGGCGAACTGGCCGGCGAGATTCAGGTCGTGGACCGAGGAAAGGACGGTGAGTTCCTGTTCCAGCCGCAACTCGTCGATCAATTCCAGCACCTGTTGCTGGTGCCCGACATCGAGGGCCGACGTTGGCTCGTCGAGAAGCAGGAGCTGGGACTGTTGGGCCAGCGCCCGGGCCAGTACGACGCGTTGAGTCTCTCCCCCAGAGAGCGAGTCGATGTCTCTCTGTCCAAGACTCTCGAGACCGAGGCGAGACAGGACCGTCGCCACCACCTCCAAGTCCTCCGCCGACTCGGTTCCCCAGTACGGGATGTGGGGGGTACGCCCGATGGCGACATAGTCGGCGACCGTCATCCCCTCAGGCAGCAACGGCCGCTGGGGCAGGAACGCCGCCAGCCGGGAGAGAAGGCGCCGGTCGAGCTCGGCAGTGCCGCGGCCGCCGATCTCGATAGTGCCGGTGTAGCCGACGAGCCCGGCGACCGACTTGAGCAGGCTCGACTTGCCGGCGCCATTGGGCCCGATGAGAGCGACCCAGCTCTGCGCCGGCACCCAGAGGGAGACACCGTCGATCGCCCTCCTGCCGTTGTAGGCGACCGAGACCTGGGAGAGACGGAGATCGAGCATCACACCTTCTTCGCCCTCGACAGAACGAGCAGGAAGAAGGGCGCACCGAAGAACGCGGTGACCACTCCAATCGGGATCTCCGACGGTGAGAGCACGGATCGGGCGATCAGGTCGGCGAGGATCAGGAAGGCGGCACCGAAGCCGAGCGAAAGCGGCAGGATCAGCCGATAGCTCGAGCCGAGGACGAGGCGGATGGCGTGGGGGACGATGATCCCCACGAACCCGATGAGCCCGCTCACCGCCACCGCCGCTGCAGTTCCCAGCGTGGCAAAGGCGACGACGGCGAGTCGGACCCGGGCCGAGCGCACGCCGAGACTTTCTGCTTCCTCGTCTCCTACTGCCATGACGTCGAGCAGCCGCCGATAGAGGAGCAAGGCGGCGCCGCTGATGACCACATAGGGGAGAATCAGGGCCACCTCTTGCCATCCGACGGTCCCCAGCGCGCCCAGGATCCAGGCGAAGACCTCACGAAACGTGTCGGTGTTCTGCTGCTGGATGAAGGTCTGGGTGGCGGTGAGGAACGCGGCCACTGCGACTCCGGCCAGGATCAGCGTGGCCGTCGAGCGTGCTCTCGTCGCCGACCGCCCCAGCATGTAGGTGATGGCCACACCGAGCACGGCGCCGGCGAAGGCGGCGAGCGGCAGGGGGCTGACGAGCCCGCCGGCCTGATCGGGGAGGTAGGCGATCGCCAGGGTCGCTCCGAGACCCGCCCCGGCCGCCACCCCGAGGAGATAGGGGTCGGCCAACGGATTGCGAAACACCCCCTGAAAGGCGGCTCCGGCCATGGCCAGCATCCCACCAACCAATCCGGCCAGCACCACACGCGGGATGCGTATCTGCCAGAGAATCGCCGACTCGCGCCCGGAGAGACCCGAGTCGACCTCGACACCGGGCACTCGGTCGGCCAGCTCGGCGAGCACCGAGCCGATGGAGAGGTCGACGGCGCCGACGAGGATGCCCGCCAGCGCGCTTCCGACCACCGCCACCAGCACGATCAGAGCCATCCTGGGTCTGGCCCGGATTTTGGGGACCTCCGTGACCGGGTGGGTCAGCTCCATCAGGGACCCTCTACGTCCACCTGCTCGACGGCTCCGACGATCGTCTCCAGAAGGTCCACCACCCGGGGACCCCATCGGGAGGCGACGTCGTCATCCAGCTCGACCACGCTCGCAGCGGTGACCGCGGTGAGCTGGTCCCATCCGGGGCGAGTCGCGATGGTCTCCGCCGACTCTCCGCAGCATTTGGTGTCGGCCAGGAAGATCAGGTCGGGGTCGGCTTGGATGATGTACTCGGCAGAGAGCTGGGGGTAGCCAGTTTCGGCCCCGCCTGCCTGGTCGGCGATGTTCTCCAGACCCGCCAACTGGTAGATCTGGCCGATGAAGGTGGCGGAGGTGACGGTGAACAGCGAGCTGTCCAGCTCGTGGTAGAAGGTGAGGGGTTCGCTCGGATCGGACACCGAGCTCGCCAGCTCCTCGATATCGGTCTGCATCGAGGACACCAGTTCCGCGGCATCTCCGAGGTTGCCCGTGATCACCCCCAATACCTCGATCTGGGAGTAGGTCTCGTCGAGGTCGACCGCAGCCGGTAGGTGAACCACCGGGATGTCCACTGCCTGCAATCCCGCGACCACGTCGTTGAGGTCGTCGGAGACCACGACCAGGTCTGGCTCATATCCGGCCACCGCCTCCACGTTCGGCTCGAAACCGGAGAGATCTGTGATCGGTGCCTCGGCGGGGTACGTGGAGAACTCGTCGACCGCGACCACCTGGTCTCCGGCCCCGATGGCGAAGAGCACTTCGGTGGCGGTGGGGGCCAGGGAGACGATGCGCTGCGGGGCCTGTTCGACGGTGACCTCCCCATTGGCGGCGCTAACCGTGACCGGGAACCCGACGCTGACAGTCGTGGTGCTGCCGGGCGCGAGCGTGGTGGTACTGCCAGGGGCGGTCGTCGTGCTGCTGGTGACCGATGCCGCTCCCTGGTCGCCCCCGGGCGAGCCGCATGCGGCGATGACCGACAACGACAGGATCAACGAGATCCTTCTCATGTGAAACATCCTCCTTACGGAGGATGAAGAGGTGTTGGTGGCTTCCCTGAGCCCACGCTTCCGTCTTCATCCGAGACTTTCATCGTGGCCCTGGAGGTTCAGGCGACCTGGCTCGTCCCCCGAAGGGGCTTCACAGTTGCGGGACAGCGCCGGGATCGAACCGGCTTCGCTGCCTCGAGGGCACCCACCAAATGGTGGGCCCGGCCATGATAGCCGGGCCCACCGGGAGGAACTTCTACCCGACGTCGTCGGGGCGTTCGCCGAGGGTGACGGTGAGGGTCATCTCGTCTCCGTCGCGCACGACGACCAGATCCATCGTGGAGCCTGGCTGATGAGTCTGCACCTGGGCGGCGAGGTCGGCCGAGCTCTGCACCGCCGTTCCGTCGATCGAGATGACCAGGTCGCCCACTTCGAGGCCTGCCTCGTCGGCAGCGCTGTCGGGGGTCACTTCCGCGATGACGGCTCCGGCCTGTCCCGACTCGACGCCTTCGACATCGAGAATGACTCCGAGGAAGGCGGTCTGGATCTCCTCGCCGGCGACGACACGCTCGGCGATGTCGTGGGCGACGTCGATCGGCACCGCGAAGCCAACACCGTCGTTGGCCCCGGACAGGCTGAAGATCGAAACGTTGATCCCGATCACGCGCCCTTCACGATCCACGAGCGGGCCGCCGGAGTTGCCCGGGTTGATGGCGGCGTCCGTCTGGAGCACGGCGCGTGCGCTGCCCCCGGACGGAATCGCCTGGTCGACGGCGGAGATGATTCCCGCGGTGACGGTGCCCTGCAGGCCCCAAGGGCTTCCAAGGGCAATCGCCATCTGCCCGACCTGCGGGTCTTCGTCGAGCGCCAGGTCGGCGGCCGGAAGCCCGGTTCGGTCGACCTGGACGACGGCGACGTCGGCGCCCGTCGTCCCGCCCAGGACTGTTCCCTCGACCTCTTCGCCATCGGCGAAGCGGACGACGACCGTGTCGCTGTCCTGCACGACATGTGCCGCGGTGAGGATCAGCCCCTCGGAGTCGTA
The DNA here is from genome assembly GCA_050742015.1 of Acidimicrobiia bacterium. Lineage (GTDB taxonomy): Bacteria > Actinomycetota > Acidimicrobiia > Spongiisociales > ZC4RG35 > JARDZU01. Next base: position 7,570 of record JBOGEV010000097.1, on the reverse strand, counting down.
GATGACTCCGGATCCGACCCCGGAACCGGGCCCCTCGCCCACCTGGATCTGGACCACGGAGGGCAGGATGACGGCAGCGGCGTCGGCGACAGGCTCCTCGCCGGGCTCGATCGGACTGGGCTCAGCAGTGGGCTCACCCTGTTCGGTTGGGGCGTCATCGAGACCGGTGGTCACCAGGTAGGTGGCAACCGAGGAGCCGATTACGAGCAAGAGCGCCAGCAGCCCGATCAGCCATGGCGAGCGCCGAGAGGGCGCGGGTGCCCTCGGTGGCTGGGCCGGCGGGCTGGGCGGCACCACAGCCGGTTCTGGCGACCGGGGACTGGCTGAGGTGGCGGTCGGTTCCGTCGCAGGCTGTGCAGGCAACTCTGCGGTTGATGGCTGCTCGGTGGCCACGGGTCCCCCTACAGGAATGGTGGGTTCGGTTCCCACTGGGCTCTCGGTCATGGTCGGTTGCTCTCTCTTTTCCTCGTTGGTCATCGGTTGAAACCTCCTGGCAGATTTCCCAACCTATGCACCGGGAGGTCAAGCACTCGTAAAGGGAGATGCCTCCGGATGGGGGCCTTTGGTCCCTGGTGTCGGGAGCCAGATCACCATCGTTGTGCCCGATCCGTCAGCTCCGGGCGATGAAACGAGGGCACCTTCGTGGCCCTGGGCGATCTGCTCGACTATCGAGAGGCCGAGGCCGATCCGACCCCCTTCGGGCTCCTCGGGGAGACCGGGGCCCTGATCCTCCACACCCATCCAGGCCCACCCTGCGACCACGCCGGAGCCGATCCGGATCCTGGAACCAGGCGCCGATGCGCTCACTGCATTGTCGAGAAGGTTGGACAAGGCTCGATCGAGCGACACCGAGACTCCTTCGACCACGGCCGGGGCGGTCGTCGTCTCGAGCACGATCTCCCGCTCGGCAAGGGGCTTGCCCAATTCGGCTCCCTTCGCCTCCACCATGTCGGCCAGATTCAAGGCGACAGCCTGTGCCTTGCCCGTTTGAAGACGGGCCGTGGCGAGTAGCCCATCGATCATCTCCGACATCTTCTCGACGTTGCGACGAACGATGCCGCCGACCTCGCTCCAGTCCGACACAGACGCCTTGTCGTCGTCGGCGACCACCTCGACATTGGAACGAATCACCGCCAACGGCGTCCTCAGATCGTGACTGGTGTCGGCGAGGAAGCGCCTCTGACTGGAGAAGGCCTGGTCGAGGCGCTCGAGCATCCCGTCGAATGTGGAGGCGAGCCGGGTGATCTCGTCGTCCGGGCCCTCGAGCGCGATGCGGCGGCTCAAGTCGGAGGCCTGGATCTCGCGGGCCACGTTGGTTATCGCCTCCACCGGCCTCAGGACGCGCCCTGACATCACCCAACCCACGATCAGGCTGAGCAGGAACAACGCAATCAGGGCGAAGATCGTGGCTTTGGCCACCTCGTTGAGGACGATCTCGTTGTAGACCGACTCGATGAGGCGCACCTCTCGCGCCTCGACGGTGAGAACGCCGATCTGTTGCCCGTCCTGGACCACCGGTCGGCCGCTCCACACATACTGAGTCATGGTCTGGCCCCGAAGCCATCGACGAAGGGCGAGGTAGACCAGCCCGAGCAGAGCGCCGCCCAACCCGAAGACGATCGCCGAGTACTGCACCGAGAGCCGGAACCGAATCGAGCGCCAGGCAGCCGGCATCAGTCACCCAACCTGTAGCCGCGTCCCGGGACCGTCGAGATCAACGGCGGCTCCCCGAGCTTCTTCCGAAGATTGCTCACGGTGACCCGAACCACGTTTGTCATCGGGTCGGCCATCTCGTCCCACACATGCTCCAGGAGGTGCTCCTGGCCCAGCACCAGGCCCGAGTTGGCCATGAAGTAGTGGAGCAGCGAGAACTCCTTGGCGGTCAGTTCGAGTGATTGGCCGTCTCTGGTCGCCTCGAACCGGGCGGGATCGAGGCGCAGGGGCCCCACTTCGATCACCGGGTCGGTCTGATCATCCCGTCGCAGCAATGCCCGCACCCGAGCCGACAACTCGGCGAAGGCGAAGGGCTTTACCAGGTAATCGTCCGCCCCCGAATCGAGCCCGGTCACCCGGTCCTCGACACCGTCGCGGGCGGTGAGCATCAGGATGCGGGGCCTCTCCCCTTCCAGGGTCGGCAGGTCGCCGTTGACCAGGTCCCGGCAGAGGGCAATGCCCGATCCGTCCGGCAAACTCCAGTCGAGACACACCAGGTCGTAGCCCGCGGTGCGGAGCTTGATGTCGGCGTCACCGGCGGTCAGCGCCACATCCACGGCATGACCGTCGCGGCGAAGTCCCCTGGCGATGGCATTGGCCAGGTCGGGTTCGTCTTCGACAACTAACAGGCGCACTTCCCTCCAAAGCTAAGGGCCGACGAGTAACGGCCGGATAAACCAGGCACCGGGCCGGTCTGGTACCAGTATGGGTCTATCGACCCAACTGTTTGTGAAACCGAACGACGATGATGTGAGTCGGACTTATTGCATATGGTCGTTTCTTTCCTAACCCAAGACCAAGACGGATTTCACACCTACACGGGCCATGTCGTGTCCCGTGGTCCGACGACCATCGTCGTGATGCTCACCGAGCCTTTCAGCATGGCTGGAAGGTCGGTCCAGTTCCCGATGACGGCCGTCGTCGAGGAGAAGGTCATCTCGATCTGAGCCGGCTCACCGAGCCCTCGACTGCGCCCCTGCCCCGACTTAGTCTGTCGCCATGTTTCTAGACGCTTCCACCTGGGAAGCCATGGCCATCATCGGTGGCGTCGGTGGTGTGGCCGGTTTGATCGGCGGCTTCGTGGCCAGCGCCGACAGTCTCCTGGGCGCCATCCTCATGGGCATCATCGGCGGCATCGCCGGGTCGACCATCATGAGGATCGCCAACGCCCCTGCCATCGCCTCGGTCGGCGACGGCTTCTCTCTGGTCTGGGCCGCGGTAGGCGGCCTCCTCCTCGGCTACGTCGTCGGCCGCTCCAACTAGCCGGCCCTGGAATCCCCCCTTCCCGGCTTCGCCGGTACTCCCCCTGCAGAGACGATGCCCCCGTTTTCCAGCCTGCGGCTTGTTTGAGTGGCGATAGGGAGGGGGAGGGACCGTTGTCAGGCGAGACCTTCCTGATCAGACCAGGATCAGGATGAGAAACGGGGCCTTCGGGCCCCGTTTCTCGCGTCGACCTCGGTCACTGGTCGCGAACTACCGGGGTGATCTCGACTTCGCCGACACGACGACCATCCGTGCTGCGAACCCGAAGTCGCCAGCCTTGGTCCTCGATCAGATCGCCGCGACGAGGCAGACGACCCAGGCGGTCCATGACCAGACCACCGATCGTCTCGTAATCCCCGGTCGGGAGCCTCACCCCGTAGCGAGACAACTCATCAGGACGCACCGTCCCGGCCGCCACGATCCGTCCCGGCCCCTCAACCGTTACCCGTTGCTGGCGTGGGTCGTGCTCATCGGCAATCTCCCCGACCAACTCCTCGGCAATGTCCTCCATCGTGATGATCCCGGCCGTGCTTCCGTGCTCGTCCACCACCACGGCCAGATGGCTGCGGGCGGTGCGCATCTCGCTCAGGACCGATCGCAGCGGCGCCGACTCTGGCACCGCAAGCGCCTCCCGGATCAAAGACGGATCGAGCGGCCCTTCCCGGTCGACGTCATCCACCATCAGGTCCTTCACGTGGACGAGTCCGACGATGTCGTCGAGGTCACCGTCGTGGATGGGTATCCGGGAGTGGCCGGTCGTCCTCATCAGCTCCTGGATCTCGGCCACCAGCGCGTCCGACGTCGCGGCCTGGATGTCGGGTCTGGGGACCATGACCTCCGCGGCGTCGAGATCACCGAAGATGATCGCCCCCGTCAGAAGTCGGTGGGCGAAGTCCTCGATGACGCCCTCCTTCCGCCCCGTGCCGATGATCATGGCGAGGTCCTCGGCCGAATGGCCGACCTCCAAAGCGTCGGCAGGTGGGATCCCGAACAGCCTCAGCACGCCGTTGGCGCTGGCGTTGAGCAGGGCGATCAGCGGGCGGAACAGGATGATGAAGCCGCGAAAAGGAAGAGCCAGGGCCGACGCCGTGCGCTCCGGCGCCGCGATCGCGATGTTCTTGGGCGCCATCTCCCCGACGACCATGTGCAGGAACACAACGATGAGCAGGGCAATGACCAGCGAGATCCCGTGGATGACGTTCTCGGAGATGGGGAGGAATCCGAAGAGCTGCTCGAAGATCGAGGCCACCGCCGGCTCGGCCACGAAACCCAAGACCAGGGAGGCCATGGTGATACCGAGCTGGGCAGCCGCAAGACTGAGCGACAGGTGCTTGTTGAGCCCGACGGCGACTTGCGCCGACCTTCGCGGAGTCTGCTCGAGCACGTTCCGCCGAGCCGTGATATAGGCGAATTCGGCCGCCACAAAGACGCCATTGGCCAGCAGGAGCAGGACCATCCAGAGAAGGGCGGGCCAGTTCACTGACTCTCCTCATCCCGGCGATCGGTGTCCCGATTGACCCTCACCTGGTCTACCCGATGGCCGTCCATGGCCAGGACCTCGAACGCGGTGTCGCCGACCCGGATCACTTCCCCGACCTGGGGGAACCTTCCCAGGCGTGAGATGATGAAACCACCCAGCGTCTCATAGCGGCCTTCGTCCCACTCGAACCCGACCAGCTCCTCGACTTCGTGGCGATGGAGGAGACCGGACAGGATCTCGACCTCTTCGACCTCGTCTTGGTCCGGCTCGGGGTCGTATTCGTCCTCGATCTCCCCGAAAATCTCTTCGAGAAGGTCCTCGATGGTGACGATGCCGGCCGTCCCTCCGTATTCGTCCACCACGACCGCCATTCCCCGCCCTTCGGTCTGGAGCCGGGTCAACAGATACTCGAGCGTGCTCGACTCCGGCACCTGGAGCGCCTGTTGGACGATCTCCCCGACGGGGGTGACCGGGATCCGCGACTCGGGAACGTTGAAGCTGTCTTTGACGTGGACGACGCCGACGATGTTGTCGAGATCCTCGTCGAACACCGGGAAACGGGAGTGACCGGTCGAGGAGGACACTCTCCGCAGCTCGGCGATCGAGTCATGAAGACTCAAACCGACGACCGACACCCGGGGGACCATGGCGTCGGCTGCCACCTTCTCGGTGAAGGTGATGGCCCTGGTCAACAACTCGAGCTCGTCGTCGTCGAGCCTCCCCTCCTCGCCCGAGGATCGGATCATGAGCTCCAGCTCCTCCATGGAGCGAACCCCCGCCAGCTCCTCCCTGGGCACGATTCCGAACCTGCGCACCGTCCAGTTGGCCGAGTTGTTGAGGAAGAGGATGAGAGGCCTCACGAGTCGGTTGATCATCTGAAGCGGAATGGCGAACCAGACCGCAGATCGGTACGGCCGGGCGATGGCGAGGTTCTTCGGCACCAGCTCCCCAAAGACCATGCTGGCGGCAGTCGCCAGGATCAAGCCGACCACGAGGGCAACCACGGCTGAGGACGTCTCGGGGATGAATGGGATCGCCGAGATCGCAGGTTCGATCAGCCTCGCCACCGTCGGCTCTGCGATAGCTCCGACGACCAGGGAGGTAACCGTTATCCCGAGCTGCGCTCCAGATAGCTCGAACGAGAGATTCTGCAGCGACCCCAGAATGCGCCTGGCCGCCCGGTCTCCTTCCTGTGCCTTGCGCTCGACCTGACTGCGGTCCACAGCGACGATGGCGAACTCGGCAGCGACGAAGAAGCCGGTGAGGAGGATGAGCAGGACGACCGCGGTCAACCCGAGCAAGCTGCTTATGCGTCGACTCCGGGGCTCACGGTCTGCACAAGGATAAGTCCTGACGCCGATCGTTTGTTTTGTCGACGGTCGATGGGTGGTAAGTCCTTCGATCCGACTGGCTGGAGACCATCGTGAGTGAAGAGAGAGACCGTGAGATCATCGTGACCGATACCCGCTCGGGCGGAAGCAATTTCGGCGCGATCATCGCCGGAGTGATTATTGCCATCGCCCTCATCTTTGGGGTTTGGTACCTGGTCAACAACACGGATGATGGGGAAACACTCCCCGACGAGGTCAATGTCACCATCGACCAGGAGTCGGGCGGCGAGTAGCGGCGTGCAATGGCCAAGTACCGGGTCAACCAGGCCGCGGTAGCTCGTGCCGAGGAGCTCATCGGCTCGCGCCTATATGTTGTACGCAGCGAGTGGTCAGAGGCTCAACCCGACGCAGGCGCCGAGAACGCCTTTTTGGAGAAGAGCGGTTGGGACGGTTATGCCGGGTGGCATCTCGGTCTCACCGAGGGCGCAGATGATGAGACCAAGGCTCGTTACGGTTTCGTGTTCGGCGACTTTCGCCGTCTGCATCGAAGCGGGCTGATGGCCTGTCGCTTCCGGGCCACGCAGTGGGATCACAAGGAGATCGAGTTGGCCGCTCACGACTTGATCCAGAAATTGGACGCCCGACGCGCCTGAACCCAGGACCTGGAAATCTAGAACGCCGAGGCCGACGGGTCGGCTTCAGCCAATGGCCCCGGCCTCCGCCATGTTGAGCTCGATGAGACGATTCATCTCCACCGCGTACTCCATCGGCAACTCCTTGACGATGGGCTCGATGAATCCGGCCACGATCATCGAGGTCGCCTGATCCTCGGTGAGCCCGCGGGACATCAGGTAGAACAACTGCTCCTCGCCCACCTTGGACACCGTCGCCTCATGGCCGATCTCGGCGTCGTTCTCCTCGATCTCCATGTAGGGGTAGGTGTCGGAGCGGCTTTCCTCATCGAGGATCAGGGCGTCACAACGGACGAACGACTTGGCGTTCTCCGCCCCGGGCTCGACCCGGACCAGACCTCGATAACCGGCACGCCCACCACTCTTAGAGATCGACTTGGAGACGATCGTCGACGTGGTGTCGGGGGCGACGTGGATGATCTTGGCACCGGCGTCCTGATGCTGGCCCTCGCCGGCGAAGGCGATTGAAAGGACTTCGCCGTGAGCGCCCGGCTCCATGAGCCAAACCGCCGGGTACTTCATAGTGAGGCGGCTGCCGAGGTTCCCGTCGACCCATTCCATCGTGGCGTTTCGGTAGGCGGCGGCTCGCTTGGTGACCAGGTTGAACACGTTGTTCGACCAGTTCTGGATGGTGGTGTAACGGCAGCGAGCACCCTCCTTGACCACGATCTCGACCACAGCCGAATGGAGCGAGTCGGTGGTGTAGACGGGGGCGGAGCAGCCCTCGACGTAATGAACGTAGGCACCCTCGTCGACGATGATCAGGGTCCGCTCGAACTGGCCCATGTTCTCTGAGTTGATCCGGAAGTAGGCCTGAAGCGGTTGATCGACGTGAACCCCGGGCGGGACGTAGATGAAAGAACCGCCGGACCACACCGCCGAGTTGAGGGCGGCGAACTTGTTGTCGTTGGGCGGGATGATCGTCCCGAAGTACTCCTTGACGATCTCGGGATAGTCGCGAAGGGCGGTGTCCATATCGGTGAACAGGACCCCCAGCTTCTCCAGATCTTCCCGGTTGCGGTGGTACACCACTTCGCTTTCATATTGCGCGGTCACTCCGGCCAGGTACTTGCGCTCGGCCTCGGGGATGC
>JBOGEV010000096.1:0-1398 GCA_050742015.1 Acidimicrobiia bacterium | reverse complement strand
CGAGAAGTCTGTGGCAGGACCACTCGTGCTACCGGAGCTTCGTTCGCCTACCGGCGCGACACGCCGAAGATCACCTATCTTGTTCTAGCGGTCGGCCAACTCACCAAACGATCTTGGAACGACCCTGGGCGGCTACTGGGGGTACGGATGGGCAGCCGGGTCTTCGATGACGGATGCTGGATGACGGAGCGGACCCTCGTCACCATCGGCGACGACTGCACGCTCAACGCGGGGAGCACGATCCAGGGCCACTCGCTGGAGGACGGAACGTTCAAATCCGACCACATCACCATCGGTGCTGGCTGCACGATAGGGATCAACGCCTTTGTCCACTACGGCGTGCTGATGGGGCACGGCGCGGTACTCGACGCCGACTCATTCTTGATGAAGGGCGAGGAGGTGGCACCGCAGGCACGCTGGCGGGGCAACCCGGCGAGGGATGCGTCAGCCGTCGTCACCCATCGGCCCCGGGAGAGAGACCACTGGGACTGGGAGAGAGACCATGGAACGGATCCAGGTCACTCAGGTGGCACTTCGGCCACCGGTGACCCGCGACGCGAAGATCATCTGGGAGCTTGCTCGTAAGTCGGAAATGGTCGACTCCAACCCCGCCTATTTCTACCTGCTGTGGTGCCACGAATTCGCGAACACCTCGATCGTCGCGACGGTCGATGACCAGGTGGTGGCATTCCTCCTCGGATACCTGCGCCCTTCCCGACACGCTGGTCGTGTGGCAAGCCGGAGTCGACCCTGCTTACCGGGTGTCCGGACTCCGGCTACGCATGTTGAACGAGGTCATCGACAGCAACGTGAGCCGTGGCGTCCACTTCTTTGAGATGACCACGACGCTTGACGATAACGTGATCATCAGCGTGGTGGAGCGTTTCGCGCGTCAGCGCGCCGCGCGGGTCGTCAAGCAGATACTGTTTGGTGCTGATCACTTCCCCGACGAACATGCGACAGAAATATTGTACAGTGTGGGCCCTTTCCCCGCTGGTCGTCGCACCAGGTCGAGGTCAGTGGACCCAGCGTGAGTGATCGCCTGATTGTTCACCTGAGTGGCCCACGCGCAGCGGGGTTCGGCCGACCGGCGCGGTGGTACACCTCTACCGTGCGGTAGTGAATTCGGTCGGAGTAATTGTGCCGAAAGGGTTGCGATGAGGCTGGTCCCGGACCGTCGGCGCGGGATGGGACGCCGGCGCTCGGACGCCGAGACTGCTGCCCTGCGGGAGTTTCTGCATGATCTTGGTGAGGACATCACCGCATTGTCGTCGCTCGTGGCACTGGTTCGCGACGCTGAGGTCGATGACGTCACTCGCAAGCGGATCGAGCTGATCGAGCAGGAGTTGGGCCGACTCTGCGAGCTGGTCCGCGACAAGGTGGCGAAGGGGCCGGAGC
>JBOGEV010000095.1:0-1061 GCA_050742015.1 Acidimicrobiia bacterium | reverse complement strand
CGAACGGGCTGTCTTCTCCCGGGGAGGGAACGCCGACCAGGTACGGGGCCGGTTCCGAGCCCGGCCAGATGTCTTCGATATTCCGGGTTCGCCCTCCGGTCGTCGACGAGTAGAAGGCGCGAATCGGTTCCCCCTCGAAGAACAGGATCTCACCGGAGGTCCGGGCGACCGCTTCGCGCCAGCGATCCCCCTCCTCCCCAAGCACGGCCTCCACGCCGGCATAGACCTGACACGCTGCCGTAGCACAGATGTCATAGCCGATCCGGCTCCCGGTCTCGGTCCGGCCCCCGGCCAGGGTCCAGGCCAGGTAGGTACGGGCGGCCACCACCTGAGCGGCCAAAGTTTCCTCCTCCCAGCTGAACGGGACCTCCCGGATCCCCTCCAGATACGCATCGAGCCCGGTGACCTCGACCACGGCCAAGCCATCCGATTGGGTGCTGATGCGAAATGGGCCCCGGTATCGGCGGCCGTTCAGATCGAGATAGCCGTCGCCTGCGACCGATATCTCAACAGTTTCGCCCTCGGGACTGGCTGCGAATGCGGGCTGGGCGAGCAGCGACGCCATGACCAGGCCCACGAGCAGGGCGCGGCGTCCGATCACGCCCTCTCGATTCTCGCTCCCAGCGCCCGTAGCCGTTCGGGAAAGTCCTCGTAGCCCCTGTCGATGTGCTCTGCTTTGCCCACCTCGGTGGTCCCTTCGGCACGGAGACCCGCCAGCACCAGCGCGGCTCCGGCCCGAATGTCGGGGGCCAGCACCGGGCAGCCCGAAAGCCTCTCTACTCCCCGGATGATGGCGTGCTGGGCTTCGGTCGTGATATCGGCCCCCATCCTGGCCAGCTCGCCGACATAGCGGAAACGTGAGTCGTATAGGTTCTCGGTGATCACCGAGGTGCCGCTGGCCACCGATAGCAGAGCGACCATCTGTGGGTGCATATCGGTGTGGAACCCGGGGAAGGGCAAGGTTGCGAAGTCGACCGGCACCGGGCGCTCCGGGCCCCGCACCCGAAGCCAGCCGTTGCCCTGCTCCACCTCGCAGCCGGTCTCCTCCAGCTTGCGCAGCT
>JBOGEV010000094.1:0-19187 GCA_050742015.1 Acidimicrobiia bacterium | reverse complement strand
CTCCCCAGCCGCCCCAACCACCCCAGCCGACTCCTCGCACCCCGTCGTGGACCCGGTTCACCACGACCTCTGCCCCGTTCTCGACCAGACCTTGTTGAAAGCCGATCTGGTAGAGGCCGAACCCGATGGCGCCCATTGCTCCCACGACCAGGAGGGTGATGAGCACGGTGCCGATCACGTTTCGTCTCATGACTCAATTCCTTTCACTCGAGACACCACCATCGTCGACCTGGAATGTGGAGACGGTGTGAAGACCCGATGGAGGATTCCGCTTACGTGAGGTACGAGGCGCCACATATGGCGCTACGACGACAGAGAAAGGAGCAGTCAGTCGTTCGAGCCGCGATCACGGCGCTCGAGATGGGCCAGGATGGCGGGCAGTGTGCGGATGTCCTTGGGTCTACCCGCCGCCTCCTTGGAACGGGCGACATCTGCGAGGTCTGCGGTCGGCACCTGCACGCCCTGATATTCGATTTCGCTCACTCTGCGAATCAGGTCGGGGTAGCCATCTGTCCCCGCAGGCATCACCGCCAGGTCGAGAGGACCGGCCGAGGTCGCCAGGCTCAACACCGACATCTCAGCGATGTTGTCGCCGGTGAGGCCGCCGGGGATGCGGACCGTCTCGTCGCCATATCGAAGCGCAGCATCGAGCTTGTTGAGTGCGGCGGCCAGCCGAGCCAGGTTCTCCAGAGATCTCTCCGGTGTGATGTCGACATCCACGGTGGGTTGGACGGCGACATCCCAGAGCTCGACTGCGAAACCTCCGATCACTACGAAGTGGACGTCATGTTCGCGAAGGGTTCTGATGATGCGAGCTGCGTCGACATCCGGAGTCGGCATCAGCTGCCGCGAACTCGGGCGAGTCGGGCAGCTTCGACGCGTCGTCGCTGGGCTGCCTCGAGCTCGGCTCGGACAGGGCCGGGCAGAGCATCGACGATTCGGGCCACCGAGCGGTCATGGTCGTCCACCGGCTCCAGCCGGATTCGCATTTCGAGGCCGGCGGCCGAGATCAGACGCTCCAAGGTGGGCAGGGTTGGCTCCTTTCGCCCGGTCTCGTACGCCGACACCACCTGCTGGCTGACCCCCGCCCGGTCGGCGAGCTCCATTTGGGTCAGCCCCGCCTTGCTCCGGGCGAGACGGATGAGACCGGCGGCGAGGGTGGGAGCAGGGTCATATCGACTCACGCCTCGATTCTACTACATACGAAAGGTTGTTTACAGCCTTTCGTATGTGGAGACGGACAGGAGTCGGATAGTGGCGGTCACCCGGGCCAGGACCGGGCCGAACGTGACCGCTCATGGAGCCGAAACTGGTTGATTCCCGGTTTCCGAATCGGCCATGGCGGGGAAAGAACCCGGATCGCCGAGCCTCGTAGGTTTGTCCCGGAGCGACAAGGAGGACGCCCCATGCGACGACTGACCCTGTTCATCGTGATCGCCCTGATGGTCACCGCCATTCCCGTGGCGGCCATCGGGAAGAAACCGGAGCCGGTCCGCTTCGCCACCTTCAATGCCAGCCTCAATCGCAACAACGCGGGTGACCTTCGAACCGACCTGTCGACCCCGGACAACGCTCAGGCCAAGGTGATCGCCGAGATCATCCAACGGGCCCGGCCCGAAGTCCTCCTCATCAACGAGTTCGACTTCGATCCCGAAGCAGTCGAGCTGTTCGCCGACAACTACCTGGCTGTGTCCCAGAATGGGGCAGAGCCGATCTCCTATGGCCACACCTTCATCGCTCCGTCCAACACCGGGGTCCCATCAGGATTCGACCTCGACAACGACGGGTCGGTCGGTGGGCCCAACGACGCCCTGGGGTTCGGGTTCTTCGAGGGCCAATTCGGGATGGCGGTCTACTCGATGTACCCGATCGACGACGTCCGTACCTTCCAGAACTTCCTCTGGAAGGACATGCCCGGCGCCCTGTTGCCGGTCGACCCGGTAACCGGGGAGAGCTGGTATTCGGAAGAGGAGCTAGAGGTGTTCCCCCTCAGCTCCAAGAGCCATTGGGACATCGAGCTCGAGATCGGGAACAGGGACATCCATTTCCTGGTAAGCCATCCGACGCCGCCCGTGTTCGACGGGGCCGAGGACCGCAACGGCACCCGGAACTTCGACGAGATCCGGTTCTGGGCCGACTATGTCCACCCCGGCAGGGGTCGTTACATATACGACGACGAGGGCAAACGCGGCGGGATCGAGCGGGGCGAGCCGTTTGTCATCGCCGGGGACCAGAACTCCGATCCCGATGACGGGGACTCGATCCCGGGTGCCATCCAACAACTCCTCGACCATCCTCGGGTCAACGACAAGTCCACCCCCACGTCGACCGGCGGGGTGTGGGCGACCGAGGCCCAGGGCGGGATCAACCTGGAGCACGTCACGGATCCAGCCACCGACACGGCCGACTTCAACGAGCCACCGGGCAACCTGAGGGCCGACTACGTCCTTCCCTCCAAGCAGCTCCGGATCGTGGACGGAGCCGTGTTCTGGCCGGCCGAAGGCGAGCCCTTCTTCGAGCTGACCGGGGTGTTCCCCTTCCCCAGCTCGGACCACCGCCTGGTCTGGGTCGACGTGAAGGTCCCGGGCCGCTGAGGCCGCCGCCGGGGGTTTGCCTACCCTTGGCACGATGGAATCGGGTCGGCTCGAGGAGGGCAGGGACGCCTATCGACGAAACGAGTGGTCGAAGGCGTACGCCGTCCTGAGCGCTCTCGATGAGGTGGGCGAATTGGGACCGGCGGACCTTGAATTGCTCTCGGATGTGAAGTTCATGCTCGGCGACGTGGTCGGCATGATCGAGACCCTGGAACGGGCGCATCACGGCTACGTCGAGCGGGGCGAGGTCCTCCCGGCGGGCAGGACCGCCGGCTGGCTCGGGGCCAACTACGGCATCGCCGGGAAAGCGGCACTGGCCAGCGGATGGCTGGAGCGCGCCCAACGGCTGTTCGATCAAGTGGAGGAGGACTGTGTCGAGCGGGGCTACCTGCTCCTCCCTTCCGCGATCCGCAAGATCGGGGAGGGTGATCTGAACTCGGCCGTGGCGTTGGCTGCGGACGCGGCCAGGATCGGAACTCGATTCGGAGACGCCGATCTGGTCGCCCTCGCCGGTCATCTCCAGGGCCGGGCGTTGATCCACCAGGGGTCGACCCAGGAGGCGATTCGGGTCTTCGACGAGATCATGATCTCGGTGACTGCGGGACGTCTGGCGCCGAGGATCACAGGTGTGGTCTATTGCGGGGTCGTCGAATGCTGCTTCCTCATCCACGACATCGGGAGGGCGGCGGAGTGGACCGGCGCCCTATCCGGGTGGGTCGACAGTCAGCCTGACCTGGTGGCCTTCACCGACCAATGCCTGGCCCACCGCTCTGAGATCCTCCGTCTGGGCGGCACCTGGGACCAAGCGATCAAGGAGGCGAAGTTGGCGCACGTGCACGACGCCCGCGGGCTGGGAGCAGCTGTGGCTGCCTACCAGTTGGCGGAGATCCACCGTCTCCGGGGTGAGCTCGACCTCGCCGAGGAGGCGTACCGGGAGGCGGGGCTGAGGGGCCAGGAACCGCAACCGGGTCTTGCGCTCCTACGAGCGTCCCAAGGCAATCTCGACGCGGCGGTCGCGTCGATCACCCGGGCCGTCGCCGAGAGCAGCTCACCGGCAGAGAGAGCCATGCTTCGGGCCGCCCAGATCGAGGTCTTGACGCAGCAAGGTGATCTCCTCGGCGCCGAGGCCGCTGTCGAGGAGCTATCCGCCATCGCTGAGCAGACCGGGATCGATATGCACCTCGCCTGGGCGGCGGCGGGTCGGGCCACGGTTGCTCTTGCTCGTTCAGAGCCAGACGCGGCTCTTCCGGAACTGAGGGATGCGATGCGTCGCTGGCAGGACCTGAATGTCCCTTACGAAGTGGGCAGGTCACGCTCGAGCCTGGGAGTCGCCCTCGGCGCCATCGGGGACGGGGAGGCCGCCGACATCGAGTTCCAGGCAGCGAGGGAGATCTTCGTTGAGCTCGGGGCCGAGCCCGACGTGAGGAGAATCGACGACCTGCGGCGGGGAGCCCGCCCGGACAAGCCGCACGGGCTGACCCCACGGGAGCTCGAAGTCCTCCGGCTCCTGACATCGGGGGCCAGCAACCGCTCCATCGCCACCGACCTGGTCCTGAGCGAGCGGACCATCGACCGTCACGTGAGCAACATCTTCACCAAGATCGGTGTGTCCTCACGGTCGGCAGCCACCGCCTTCGCGATCCGCAACCAACTGGGTTGACTGGGTAGAAGTACCCATCGGTCCCGTCCCAAAGTTGGGTGATTTCAGCGATGCGGGCACAGGCTCGTGCCCATACGTTGCGGTCATGATCCAGGACACACGCACAGGGACAGAGCACTACGACACCGTGGTGGTGGGTGGGGGGCAGACCGGGCTGACCGTCGGGTATGAGCTGGCGCAAAAGGGCAGGGACTTCCTGATACTCGATGCCGCCGACCGGGTCGGCGATGTCTGGCGGAACCGCTGGGACTCTCTCCGGCTGTTCACCCCGGCCCGATACTCCGGCCTCCCCGGGTCGCCGGTTCCGGCAAATGGCCACCACTTCGTCACCAAAGACGAGGTCGCCGCATACCTGGAGGCCTACGCGGCCGAGATGGAGCTCCCGATCCGCACCGGCACCCGGGTGGACCGGCTCTCCCACGACGGCAGGAGCTATTTGGTAGAGGCAGGCGGCACCCAGATCACTGCCGACAACGTGGTCGTGGCCATGGCCGACTTCCAGGTGCCCAAGGTGCCGGAGTTCGCGCCGGATCTCGATCCGAACATCGTCCAGTTCCACTCTCAGGCCTACCGCAACCCGACCCAACTGCAGGAGGGGCCGGTCCTGATAGTGGGACTGGGGAATTCCGGTGCCGACATCGGCTTCGAGGTGGCGCAGACCCATCAGACATACATCTCCGGTGAGCCGTCCATGGTGATCCCATTCCGGATCGAGGGCCGCTTCGCCCGCTATGTCGGTATTCGCCTGGTGAAGTTCTTCGCCCTGAACGTGCTCAACTACGGGACCCCCATGGGGCGCAAGGCGCTCCCCAACATGGAAGGTCAGGCTGCTCCCCTGGTGCGCGTCAAGCCGAAGGATCTAGTGGAAGCCGGTGCGGAGCGGGTGGGCCGGGTAGCCGGGGTGAGTGAGGGGATGCCGCGGCTGCAGGATGGGCATGTCCTCGACGTGACCAACGTGATCTGGTGCACGGGGTATCGCACCGGCTTCTCCTGGATCGACCTGCCGGTATCCGATGACGAGGGCCGGCCCCGGCACGAGCGAGGAGTGGTCGCCGATCAGCCCGGTCTCTACTTCTGCGGTCTCAACTTCCTCCACGCCCTCTGGTCAGACACCCTGCCCGGGATGCCCCGCGACGCCCGATACGTCGTCGACCACCTGGTGTCGAGGGACCGCGCCCGGGCCGAAGCCCTTACCTGACCTCAGGCGAATGCGACGGACACGCCCGCCGCGTAGACGCAAAGAACGAGCATGAGCATGGCGTAGCCGCGTAGCCCGCGATTCCCGAAGTCATCGGAGATCTTGGACCCGGACAGGCCGACGGCGGCCAGGAACATCATGCTTCCGATCCATTCAGGCATGCAGCCTCCCTTCCCCCGTCGAGGCTTCCCCAAAGCGAAATGTAGTCGATCATCCCCCATGAGTGCACGTCGTTAGGTTCGTTGCCCCATGGTCTCCGGCCCATCCGCCTCCGTCGCCCTTCTCTCGGCGATTCCGCCCGAGATGGAGGAGTTGGTCGGCGCTCTCGTCGGAGGCGAGACTTTTGATCTAGCCGGGCGGCCGGTGACGGCGGGCGTCCTCGACGGCGTGGAGGTGGTCGTCGCCGAAGCGGGGATCGGCAAGGTCAACGCCGCCATCGCCGTCACCCTTCTCGTGGAGCGCTTTGGCTGCCGCATCGTGGTCGTCACCGGAGTGGCTGGAGGCCTCGATCCCGAGCTCCGCGTCGGCGATGTGGTAATCGCGGAGCGCACCGTCCAACACGATGCCGGAATCCTTGGGGACTCGGGGATCAGCCCCTATCAGCCCGGGCATCTCCCCTTCTTCAATCCCACCGAAGCCTCTGGTTACCGGGTCTCACCCGTGCTCCTGTCCCGGGTCCGCGACCGTCTCGATGACCTGGTCCTCCCTGCGTTGACCGAGAAGGCTGGTGGGAGCGGGGAACCGCCTCGCCTCAGGTTCGGGACCGTCCTCAGCGGGGACCAGTTCGTCAACTCGGAGGGGCAGCGGAAACGCCTATTTGCCCTCGGCGGCAGCGTGGTCGAGATGGAAGGGGGAGCCGTGGCCCAGACCGCCGAGACGCTCGGGATCGATCATCTCGTGATTCGCTCGCTGAGCGACCTGGCCGGGGCAGAGTCGACGGTCGACTTCGGGCTCTATCTCAGCGAGGTCGCGGCCAACTCGGTCCTCGTGGTCCGGCATCTTCTCCCTGTCCTTTGACCTCGGCGTCTTAACCTGGGGAGGCGTGAGCACATCACCGTCCGAAGTGCGTGTCGACGCCACCTTGCAACAGATCATTGTCGGGTTCCGGTTGGTCAGCGCCATCTGGATGACCGTGCTCGGGATCATCGGAGTCGTTACCTGGGAGGCGGATACCGGGGTGGTGATCGCAGCCTTGGCCCTGGTTTGGGGATGGACCGCCCTCACCTACGTGGTGATGCGTGCCGGCCGTCTCCAATGGCTCCCCTGGCTGGTCGCCGATCTCGCTCTCGCGGTTGCCGTGGTCTACTTCGACTCCATCGACGGCGCCATACAGGGCAGCTTCGTCGGTGGTTATCCGATGACGTCGGTGTTGTTCTGGGGCTACGCCTATCGAATCCCGGGCGGTCTCGGCGCGGCGGCTGTCCTTTCGGCGGCCGTGATCGTCAGCGAATCGGACCTTTCGGGGAATATCGCAACCAGCGTCCTCTACCTGGCGGTCGGTGGTGTGGCCGCCTGGGCGTTCGAGGCGCTGCGCAGCAGCGAAGGGCGACGGCTCCGAGCCGAAGCCGAGTTGGAGAACGAGCGCGGCGCCCGCATCCGGTCCGAGGAACGGGCAGAAGTCGCAGCCCATCTCCATGACTCCGTCCTCCAGACCCTGGCCCTGATCCAGAAAGGTTCGACCGATCCGGCCGAAGTTCGCAACCTGGCCCGGGTCCAGGAGCGAGAGTTGCGAGCCTGGCTCCTCGGCGCCGGGGATGCGGCGGATTCGGTGGTCGGGGCCCTCGAGGCGCTGTGCTCCGACATCGAGAAACGACTCGGGGTGGCAGTAGAGCTCGTGGCGGTGGGTGATCGTCGCCTCGACGATCGTCTTCGGGCATTGGTCGGCGCCTCCGGCGAGTCGATCATGAACGCAGCCAAACACGCCGGCGTCGAGCAGGTCTCGGTCTATGCCGAAGCCGGTGCCGACCCGGTACAGGTCTTCGTCCGGGACCGGGGCATTGGCTTCGATCCGGCCTCGGTCGAGGCGGATCGGCGGGGTCTGGCCGAGTCGGTGCGAGGGCGAATGGAGCGCCACGGCGGAAATGTCGAGATCGTCAGCACCGTGGGGTCGGGCACCGAGGTCCGGCTCGTGATGCCCGCGGCTGGGGATGGTGCGTCATGAGCGCGAAGCTGCGGGTGTTCCTTGTCGACGACCACGACCTGTTCCGGGCTGGCGTGCGGTCCGAGATCGGGGAGCAGGTGGAGGTTGTGGGTGAGGCCGACGCAGTCGACGCCGCGATCGAGCTGATCCGGGAGCGAGTTCCCGACGTGGTGCTGCTCGACGTCCATCTTCCTGGTGGCGGGGGCCGGGCCGTGCTCGAGGCGGTGAAGGAGACACATCCCGAGATTCGATTTCTCGCCCTGTCGGTATCCGACGCCCCCCAGGACGTGGTCGACGTGGTGCACGCCGGGGCTCGGGGTTATGTCACCAAGTCGATTCGCTCCGAGGAGTTGGTCGCCGCCATCGCGAAGGTGGCCAACGACGATGCCGTGTTCTCCCCGAAGCTGGCCGGGTTCGTACTCGACGCGTTCACCGCCCTCACTCCGGCCGACGTCGACGACGAGTTGGCATCGCTCACTGCCCGAGAGCGGGAGGTGCTTCAGTTGATCGCCCGCGGATACACCTATCGGGAGACCGGGGAGGCGTTGTTCATCTCTGTGAAGACCGTGGAGACCCACGTCGGATCGGTCCTCCGCAAACTCCAACTCACCAACCGCAACGAGCTGACCAGGTGGGCGGCGAAACGGGAGCTGATCTAGGGGTTGCACAACCGTTCTGGCGAGGGTCACCTCCCCGCCAGCGCCATCTCCAGCTCCGGGCAGGTGCCGGGGCAGGGCTCGGACCGGACCGCGTGGTGGAGGAGGCGGGCGTGGATGTACTCGTGGATCACGGCGTGGGCGAACAGGTCGCGGGGCACGTCCCGGTTGGTGCGGACGATCGGAATGAACCCGGCCGGCTTCCAGGTGCGGAACAAGTCGTCTCCGGTCAGTTCGGCGAGGATCGCCAGAACCGACTCGTCCAATTGCAGCGAGTGCACCGCCCTCCGGTATTCGTCGGAGGTGGTGAGGGTGGCGAAGGCGATGTTCATGAAGGAGAGCCCGGATTCCAGGTCGAGCCGGAGCCAGCGCCTGGTGCCGGTCACGTCGATGGGCTCGATCTCCAACATCGAGAAGTCGAGCCGGCTGGTTCGGTCATCGGCTCGGGGAAGGGGGCGGTTGCCCAACCCGGCCAGCACCTCATAGAGACTGAGGTCGTGGACGATGACGGCATTGTCGTCGAGATCGTCGAGTCGCCCGGGTCGGAGGGTGGGCTCGTCGAGCCCGTTGTTGCGGGCGATGAAGGCGAGCACGTTGGTCTCGATGACGAAGTGACGGAGCAGTAGCTCGCCCCCTTCGACCGAGACACAGCGGGACATGAACCAGATCCCGAGCCGGTCGAGCAGCCGGTGCGATGAGAATTCGAAGGGTAGGACCCGTTTGATCAGGACGATCAGGGCCACTGCCAACCGGCTCAGCACCCGGACCGGGGGCCGAATGAAGCGGTGGGACCATCGGCTCTGATCGGTCCGGAGGAGGCCAAGGGCCCGTCGGTCGAAATGGAATGTCGGGTCCCCGGCGAGGGCGTCCCAGATTCCGGGCCCGGGCCTATCGATCATCTGGCTCGGTCGAAGGTCAGACATTGTCGATCTCCTCCAGTTGCAGGGCGTAGAGCCGACCCACGACCCGTGCCGTGTGGACGATGCGCCCGGCGATCTCGGGGGTGATCAGGTCGGAGCGGAGGATCTCGAACATCTTCTCGGTGTGCTCTTCGTCGGCACCGCCGTGATAGGTGATGAACCTGACCTGACCGTCGTCGAGGTCGAGCTGATCCCGGATCAGTTCCACCCAACGACTGGCCTTGTTGGCCCCGAGCCCTTCGATGATGTACATCGCCCCCAGCAGGTCGAGCGGGTTCTCCCGGTTGGCCTGGTTGAACATGTACGCCGAGAGCGCCTCTGAGCCGACGTTCTTGACCCCGGACTGGATGTCCTCCCGACGCCCCCCGACCGCCACGTAGTCGTCTTCCAGCATCCGGAAGTCACGCTGCTCCTCGGCGGCATGCTCGATGAACTCGGCGCGGAGATCGGTGTGCTCGACGGTCAGGTTGGACGCCGCCCTGGTGATCCAGCGGGCGCCCTCCATCACCTGCTGACGGAGGTTGTAGAGCAGGGCGCGGTAGTCGTCGAGGGTGGCCGAGCCGGTTTCGATCCGCTTCACGACGGGCACCATGGAGAGCTGGTTCTCGAAGCCGGCCCAGACCAGGGCCAGTTCCTGCAAAAGCCACTCGGAGGCG
Organism: Acidimicrobiia bacterium; assembly: GCA_050742015.1. GTDB lineage: Bacteria > Actinomycetota > Acidimicrobiia > Spongiisociales > ZC4RG35 > JARDZU01. The sequence continues at coordinate 9,363 of JBOGEV010000094.1, read as the reverse complement.
TCGCCAATTTCGGTGTCGGTGGTCCCGTCCGCCCCCGGCCCCTCGACGCAGGTGAGATGGACGAAGGAGACCGAGAACCGGCCCGACTCGGGGACCATCAGCAGAATGCGATCGCCGGGGGAGAAGCGTCCGCCGTTGAACGCCTCCTCCAACATGATGAAGATGCTGGCCGCCCCGGTGTTGCCCTTGGTGCGGAGGTTGGTGAACCAACGGTCCTCGGGGATCATCAACCCAGCCTCGGTCATCAGCCGGACGATGTCGGAGCGGAAATACTCCGACGAGTAGTGCACCAGCAGGTGGTCGATCTCCGAGGGGAGTATCCGTCCCTGGCGGACCAGACCGATGTACTCCTCCACGCCGAGAGCGACGATGTTGTTCAGGATCGAGGTGTCCTGGCGGAGGTTGAGCATTCCACCAACGTGAGCCTCGACGGGGGTGGGTTGGTCCTGCCAGGTCGCCCCGGGCTCGACGACGTCGGGTGTGGCCACTCCCGCGTACATGCAGACCGGGAAGCGGTGGGCATGGGAAACGAGATGGCTCCAGTCGATGCGGAGCGAGAGACCATCGGGTCGGGGCTCAGGCTCGACCACCACCGCACCTGCTCCGTCGGAGAGCATCCAGCGCAGGAACTCGGCGTCGAAGCCGGGTGCGGAGTCCTGGGAGAAGCGGTCGGCACGCAGGGTCCTGCTGACCAACTCCGAGCCGACGGCCACCGCCAAATCATGGCGGCCGAGACGCACCACGTCTTCTGCGGCGCGCAGGGCGGCGACGCCCGAGCAGCACACTCCACCGGCAGAGAGGATCTCCATCGGGCCGGCGCCGAGCCTGCCGTGGACCATGGAGGCGAATCCCGGCACCGGCAGGTCGCCCTGGGTGGTGCCGGTGGCGAGGAACCCGATGTCCCTCGGGGCCTTACCACGAGCCTGGAGGGCGGCCAGCACGGCGTGTTCTGCCAGTTCCTCGTTGAGCATCAGGGTGTGTCCGTTGCGGTCGACGGCGTAGTGGCGCTTCTCGATCCCGTTGGCCTCCAACATGCGGCGCCGCAGCCGATCGGACCCGTCGGGGATGGCCCCGAGGTAGCTCTCCAACTCGTCGTTGCCGATGGGCTCGCCGGGGAGAAATGCCCCGACACTGGTGATGTATGCGCTCATGACCGACAGCATCGGTCGGTGGTGGCTGCGCCGGTATCGGGGAAACCCCCGATTAGGCGCTCAGGGTGCCCTCCGGGGCTAGCACGGAACGCCCCCTCCGGCCCTCTGGGGCATCTCCGCCTCCGGAGGAGGAAATGTCCGGCCGGGCCCCGTTTCTCCCCCCGGGAATGGGCCACATTCCCCATATGACGCGGCCTTCTTGGCTTTACGTTCGGGGACGGGTCCACATATCCGAGCATGGGGATCACCATCGACAGCACTCGCCACCCAACCGGCGTCGCCCCGTTCAGCTGGGCCTGCTCGCCGCCATCGGGTCACTGCTGATCCTTTGTCCGCTGGTCTTTCACCCAGGCCAGGAGCAGGGTGGGTCCGGTGAGGTGGCGGGAATTGCCCGTTCGTGAGTGTTCCGACCTATACCCGTCGGGGTAAGCGGCCCCATGGCCGAGATGTCTGACAGTCGATTCGATCGGGCCGTCCTCGCCCAGCGTGGAGGCGTCGATGCGGGTTTCGTCGAACGGTTGATCGAATTGGGGATCCTGGCGCCTGAGGGCGAGGAAGGGTTCTCCGAGGGAGACGCACGTCGGGCCAAGATCACGCACACGTTGCAGAAGGCCGGCGTATCCCTCGAAGGCCTGGCAAGGGCCGTTGGCAGCGGCGTCCTGTCACTCGACTTCCTCGATGCCCCGGCCTACGGGCGGTTTGCGTCGTTGTCCGATGTCACCTTTGACGACCTCGCCGAGGAGACCGGGATCCCGGTCGAGCTGCTGATGGTGATTCGGGAGGCAATCGGTGCGGCGCAGCCCCGACCCGAAGACCGGGTCCGCGAGGACGAGTTGGAGATCGTCCCGTTCGTCGCGGGTCTGCTTGGCATCGAGGTCCCGCCCGAGGGAGTCGAACATCTGCTGAGGATCTATCCCGAGAGTCTGGGCCGCATCGCAGAGCGGGAGGCCGACTGGTGGCACACCCAGCTGATGCCCGTCCTCGCAGCCAACATGACGCCGAGAGAGATCCTGGAGGCTCAGAAGATCGTGGAAGAGGACTCGGTGCGCCTGTTCGACCGCGCCATCATCTCCATGTATCACGCACAGCAGGCGCACGCCTGGACCAAGAGCATCATCGAGACCTTGGAGACCGCCCTCGAGGATGCCGGTCTGTACACCCGGATCGAACAACTCCCCGCCATCGGCTTCCTCGACCTCACCGGCTACACCAGCCTGACCGAGGAACGGGGCGACGTTGCCGCCGCAGACCTTGCCCAGGAGCTGACCAAGGTGGTGCAGCGGACCTCGTTCCGGCACGGGGGGAAGCCGGTGAAATGGTTGGGGGACGGGGTGATGCTCCATTTCACTGAGCCCGGTCCCGGCGTGGTCGCCGCCCTGGAGATGGTGGAGAGCGTGGGCCAGTCCGACCTTCCCCCGGCTCATGTCGGGCTCGCCGCCGGCCCGGTTCTGTTCCAGGACGGTGACTACTTCGGGCGCACGGTGAACGTCGCCTCCCGGATCGCCGAATATGCCCGACCGGGCGAGGTGGTGGTCAATCAGTCGGTCCTCGACTCGGCCCCGCCCTCGGGCGTGGCCTACACCGAGATCGGCCCCGTGGAGTTGAAGGGCGTCGCCAAGCCAACCCGTCTCTGGACCGCCCACATGGAGAGGTAGCGCCCCCTCCGCCCCTCCGGGGCACCTCCCCCCCCGGGGGAGGAAACGCCCTCCTCAAGCACATCTTGGGGGTGGTCGTACCATTCCCGGCGAAGTGACACCTGCCCAGCCCGATCGTCCGGTCGGGCAGCTTCCGATGCTCGATGCGGCCACCCCGGTGCCGGTACCAGGGCCGGCTCCGGTCGAGCCACGCCCCCGCTACGGCTGGCTGTGGGCCCTGGCCGGCCTGGTTGTGATCCTGGTGGCGATGGCCGCAGTTCGTGGCGATGCCCCCAGGACGGTGGTGGTCGCCGACGGAGCGGTTTCCCCACTCCCCGAGGCGGAGGAAACGGCGATCCCACCAGACGCTTCGCCCTACGCCGAGATCGACCCGGTCGGCGCCGAGCTCGAGGTGTGTGAGTGGGACTACTGCATCGTGCACGACGCCATCGGCCTGGATCAGATCTCAGCCTTCCTCTACGAGATCTCGCCCTCCGAGGCGCAGGCGGTGGCCGATCAGGTGGTCGAGGACTGGGGGGTAGGCCCGGTTTCGGTCGACTCCAGGGTGATCCCCGGGCAGACCGGCGGTCTCTACGACCCGAACAACGACTCGATAACCCTCGACGAGCCGGTGATCGCATGGTCGCTGATCCACGAGTTGGCCCACCACCTGGTCGCCGAGACCCATCCCCCCGATGTGGAAGGCCACGGAACGGAGTTCCTGGCAACGCTGGAGAGCCTGGCGGGCACGCCATGACCAATGTGCCGGTCCCGGGGGGAGCCGCCTCGACCCGACCCGCCGCCCGAAGGCAGGTCTCCGTGTCACGTCGCTGGTTCTATGCGGCGGTCTTCGTTCTCGCTCTTTCCGCGGTGGTCATCTCTCTGCTGGCCGTGGGCGAGCCCTGGAACCTGGCTCCGGGGATGTCCTCGTCGTTCCGGAAGTCGATCGTTGCCCTGCTCGTCACCTTCGTCCTGGTGCTCCCCGCCTTCGCCGTGTTCCGCTTCGAGCGGCAGAGCGCCGGCGGCCGCTGGCACGAGCCGGCCTGGCGACCCAGCCTGATCGGCTGGCTCGGCCTCCTGGTCTCCCTGGCTCTGGTAATCGGATGGCACGGCCTGCGTTTGGCCTTCTACATCGCCCGGGTCTGGACCGGGGAACTGTGATGCGTCGGCTTACCGCCCTCGCGACGCTGGCAGTCCTGGTGGTCCCGCTCCTGCCCGCTGCTGCTCAGACCTCCGAGCTCCCCGGTGACTGCGTCATCGACGAGGCGGCCACGGTCCGGGTCCTGCTCCTGATCGACCAGTCGGGCTCGCTGGCCGGCACCGACCCAGACAATCAGCGGATTACCGGGGCCAGGGCGGTGGTCCAGTCCTACGCCTCACTGGCGGAGCGGGTCCAGGGGGTCCAGATCCAGGTAGCCGGCTTCGGCGAGGCGTATCGACCGGGGGAGTGGGTTGCCCTCAGTCAGGACACATTGGGTTCGGTCCTGGAACGGGTCGACAGCGTCGGCTCGGTCAATGACCAATTCCACACCGACTACGTATACGCCCTCGACGGCGCCGCCGGCGCCTTTGCCGAAGGCGAGGCAGCCACCTGTCAGATCCTGTTCTGGTTCACCGACGGGGAGCACGACCTGGACGCCGATCTCATTCCGGCCGAAGGCCTGCAGCGTTTCTACTTCCCACAACCGGTCACGCCGGCCAATGTCGGCGAGGCGGTGGCCTTGATGCCGGGTCTGATCTGCGACCCGGGCGGTTATGCCGACCAGCTCGGCGAGCGCGGGGTCAGCGCCCAGATAATGCTGCTCGGCGACGAGAGCCGGATGAACGAGGCGAGCTCCCGAGTGCTTCGCGGAATGGGGGGTGACCCGGCGTTGGATTGCGGGCCCGGTAATGGGTCGTTCCAATCGGCCGACGATGCCACCCGGCTCCCCTTCCTCATGGCATGCGCGGCCCAGGTCGGCGCAAACGAGCTGACCGGTCTCACCGTCGGAGGCGATGGCAGTCTGGTGATGACCGACCAGACCGTCGATGCCGGGGCGGTGCCGTCGCAACTGGCCACCGAGATTCGCCTCATCGCCCGGGGGTCGGGAGGGAGTGCACCGGCCCTAGCCGCGACCACCTTGACAGATGTGACCGAGGCCGCCGACTCCGGATCGGGCACCAACGCGGTGGTGGCCCATCCAGTAGGCACCCCGTTCTCGGTGGAGATGTCGGGTGTGACCGAAGCCTGCGGCTTCGTCACCGCGACCCCCGCCACGCCGGTGGTCCAGAGCACGTCGCCGTCCCTGTATCAGAACGAGCCCGGTGAGTTCTTGGTGGTGGCCGAAGGTCCCCACGGTCGGCTCGAAGGTCCGGTGCTGGGACGCCTCCAGGTGACGTCCGATTCGGGTCAGGTGGGCGCGGCGACCGAATCCGGCTGGGCGATCTCGGTGCCCGCCCTGCCCGAAGCTGCCGAATACACGGTGAACGTCGAGATGGTGTCCGGGCCCGGGCTCGTCCAGACCGCAACCGGCACCTTCGCCCTCAACGAGCAGATCAACGCACCGGCCGTCATCTCCCAGCCCGGTCCGGTGAGTGGTGAGGGAGCAGGGCCGTTCCTGGTCGACATCCAGATCGACCCACGTGACGGTGGCGAGTTGTGTCTCGTGACCAACAGCGGGACCCTCGCCGGCCCCGAGGAGGGAGCGATCACCGCCACCGCCGACCTGAACGGGTCGGATTGTGTCTCGGTCGAGCCCGGTGCGACCCGCACCGTGACCATGGGGATCAACCTCGACCGATCCGGCTTCGCCCACGGGGTTCTCGAGTTCCAGACCAGATCCATCCCGACCACCCTTCCCGATCGCAGCGAGGAGGGTCTGCTCGCCGTCGACCTGGAGGTGACCCCGAGGGCCAACCCGATCCTGGTCGCGCTGATCGTGCTCGGGTTGATGCTGCTGATGCTGGCCCTGCTCTGGGCCATCGTCTACGGGGTCAACCGGCTGATCGGCCGCATTCCCGACCCACGCCGCAACCGCATCCGCTATGCCGACTTCGTGGCCGAGGTGGCGTTGACCGAATACGGCGAAGTGGAGATCGGGCTGGCCGAGGCCCCGGTCGACACCGGGCTGCGCACCCCGCGCCGCACCCCGGCCCGGCTCGACGCGGGAAGGTTGAGGGTGGATCGGGTGGTGTCGGTGTTGCCCTGGGTCGCGCCCCACGCCGAATTCGGGCTGAGCACCGACCTGGTCGGGGCGCATCTCGGACCGGGGCTCCCCGGTCGGAGCGTGTTCACCGAGGAACGGTTCCGGGGCCGGGCCAGGGATGCCCTCGGGCCGCTCGTCGCCATCGGTCTCACCGCATCGCAACTGGAGCGGCTCGGTGAAGGAACCTCACAGAAGGTGCCCGGCGTTCTGATGTTCGACATACGACAGGCCCGGGGCACGGATGCGAGCAGATTCGCCGCCGACCTCATCGGCGGGTCGCTGGAGCTCATCGCAGCCGAGATTTCGACCCGACAACTCCTGGACAACATGGAAAGGGCTGGCGAGACATGAGATCGTTTCTGGTCATCGGGCTTGGTGGTTCGGGCGGGAAGACCATCCGCTACCTCAAGCAGTCCCTCAACGAGTGGCTCAACGAGATCGGCTGGCCCACCGGTCTGCCTCAGGGCTGGCAGTTCCTCCACATCGACACCCCATCCACCCAGGAGTCCCCGATCCTGCCCGGGCGGCCCGAGCTGCTGCCCCCGATCGAGTACATGTCGCTGCACCGTGACGGGGTGCCTTTCGGGACGGTGGTCGACCGGCTCTCCAAGAAACGGACCAACTTCGACGGGTGGTGGGTCGACCCCGACTACATGAATGTGCCCATCGCCCACGGCGCCGGCCAGTACCGGGCGATCGGGCGGGTCCTAGGCCTCGACCAGCAGGATCGGATCCATCGGGCGCTCCAGGGCAAGATCACCGCGTTGCGTACTGCCGATTCGATTGGCGAGCTGCAACGTCTGCGCAGCTCGGCCGACGAGGAGGGCTCGGTCACCTACCAGGAGCACGGTGAGCCGGTGCTGATGATCGTCTCCTCTCTGGCCGGGGGTACCGGGGCGGGGTTGTTCCTCGACGTGGCCGACATGCTCCGGGCAGAAGGCGAACAGTGGCTCGACAACTCATTCGGGATCCTCTACGCCGCTGACGTCTTCCAGAGCCTGTCCTCAGGAGCTAGGGCCGGAGTCCATCCCAACTCGGCCGCGGCCCTCTCCGAACTGCTGAGCGGGGTCTACGCGGGGGGCAGCGTCACCGTTGCTGGTGAGGAGCGCGAGATCTCGCGGAGCGGGCCTGCGTTTTCCTTCCTGGTCGGCCATGCCAACACCAGCGGCGTTGTCTTTGGCGACCAGACCGACGTCTACCGGGTGATGGGCCGCTGCTTGTCGGCGGTGATGACCGACCCCCAGGTTCAGGACGACTTCGTGGTCTACACCGCGGCCAACTGGCAGAACAGCGCCGGCACCTACGGGGACGGAGGCGGGCCGCTGCACATGCTGATGGAGCCTCCCTACGTTGGGACCCTCCAGGGCCTGGGCTACGCCGAGGTCGACCTGGGAGTGGACCGGTTCAAGCAGTACGCCGAGCGGCGGATCGTGCGCGATGCCGTCGACACACTGGTCAACGGGCACCGCCTCATCACCGAGGGGGTGGAGCGCTACGAGGGACTGACCCCCGATGTGATCGCCCAGGAGCTGGCCGCCGACCGGCTCACCGGTTTCCTGAACAACGTCGGGATCAACGAGAGGGGTCAGGACAACAACCAGGTCGTCGAGGCGATCGCCCTTCCCCTCCGCGAGCGGCAGTTGATCACCGGGGCCCAGGCCGAGGAGGTGTATCGAGGGGCAGTGGAGAACGTGGGCCCCAAGGGGCGGGTGGACGCTTGGCTGACTGCGGTGGTGGAACAGGCCGAGCTGTTGGCCCCCGGCGAGAACGAGCGTTACGACACCCGGCTCCGGGAGCGGGCCCGTCTCTGGACCAGGGAAGTGACCTCCCGATTGGTCGGCGAGACCGGGGAAATCGCCTCCGAGTTCGGGCTGCAGGTCGCCCTCGAGCTGCTGGCCCTGGTCCGTGATGAGATCAGGTCCGCCGGGGACGACCTCGAGCAGGAGCGGATCGAGTTCGAGAGCTTCTCGGCCCATGTCCGGTCCAACGTTCAGGCGGCATTCGGGGAGCTGAGCGGGCAGATCGGATCCGAGCACGAGACGGTGCGACTCGCCGCGGCCCATGCAGTCGACACGCTGGTCTTCCAACGGATGGAGGAGAAGTCCCGGTTCATCGCCCGTGCCCTGCTCCTCGACTTCGACGACTCGGTGGTGATGCCTCTCATGGAGGCGGTGCGGGCCGCGCTCGGTGATCTGCAGCGAAAGCTCGACCCGGCCGATGTGGAGGCAGCCCCGGTCGACGGCTGGCCCCGGCATCATCCCCGGCGTGACCAGGCGGTCTCGGACGATCTGATCCCGGGCAAGACCGTGGCGCTGGTGATCGACCCCAAGACCTTTCCTGCGCTGTTCGACGAGCTGCTCACAGCCACCCTGGGTGTCGGTCATGGGGCGCCCGCCGAGAGGTGGCGGGCCCTTCGCCACCACGTGGTGACCGGTGACTTCCTCGAAGAGTCGTCGCCGTCCGACCGCCGTCTGGCGGCCCGGGTACGTGACCTGTTCGAGGTGGTCGACCAGTGGCAGCCGAGCGAGGCGATCCTCCTCGGGGGCGAGCCCGATCGCCCGGCCCGGTTCCGGATGCACATCGAACGGGACGAGCTTGCGTTGCGGGCCCGGGCCTGGCTGACCCGGGAAGGCACCGACTTCGACGACTTCCTGTCCCAGGGGCTGCGCGCCTATCTGCAGGAGCCGGACAAGAAGGTCCCGGCCGCCGTGGCCCGGGATCGGGAACACGCCTTCCAGGGGGCGCTCGAGTCGGCGTTCGAGGCGGCCGAGCCGCTGGTCCACGTCGACCCGGTGCTGCTCTCGGAGGTCCACGACCGGGTGATCACCACCCACGCGGTGCCTGGGGAGATCCCCCTCAAGAACCATCGTCTCGAGCGCTGGGTCAACCAGTTCCTCGACTCCAAGCTGGAGAACAGGGTCGACGGGATCCATCAAAACGTCACCCAGGGGGATCGGGTGAAGCGCATCGCCATTTACAGCATGTTGGAGGGGGCACTTCACCCCGCTGTGTTCCGCTCACTGATCGATCCCATCGCCGACGGCTACTCGACCTCGGTCAAGTCGGCCCGCCTCCGCGACTTCTGGAAATGGCGGCGGAGCCGGCCCTTGGCCCAGGCGATCCCGTTGCCCGCCCCAATGGTCCGGGCCTTGGTCCGGGGGTGGTTCATCGCCAGGTTCCTCGGGCTGCTCACCGTGACCCGGGAGAACGGGGCCACCGTGGTCCGGATGGAAAAGGGCCGGGGCGGTCCGGTGATCGACTCCCCACCCCTGGTCACCACCCCCGGTGAGAACCGGCCCCGCCAGCTGGGGGCATTCCTGGAGACCCTGACCCTGGCCGTCCCGTACTCCGCCGACCAGGGCCGGACCGAGGAGATGCTGGGGATCTACGAGC
>JBOGEV010000093.1:0-1935 GCA_050742015.1 Acidimicrobiia bacterium | reverse complement strand
ACAAGGAGCTGCGACGCCTTCTGGTCGAGGAGCACAAACTCGACGCCGTGGTGAAGCTGCCCGGTGGCGTGTTCAAGCCGTACGCCGGAGTGTCCACCGCGATCCTCCTGTTCACCAAGACCAACTCTGGCGGCACCGACCACGTCTGGTTCTACGACGTCACCGCCGACGGCTGGAGCCTCGACGACAAACGCGCGCCACTGCTCGGCGAGGACAAGCTCGGGCCATGCCCGGTCGTACCGCTGAGCGATGACGAGCACGCGAGGAACAACCTGCCCGATGTTGTCGCTCGGTGGAAACAACGCACTCGTGACGAAAGGCAACGCCCACGCACCGCGCAAAGCTTCTGCGTGCCGAAGGCGCAGATCGTCGAGCAGAACTACGACCTCAGCCTCAACCGCTACAAAGAAGTCGAACACGAAGAGACCGAGCACAGATCCCCGCTGGCCATCATGGACGACCTCGACCGCCTAGAGAAAGAGATCCAAGACGGGCTTGTCGAGCTTCGGGAGATGCTGGGATGACCATTTCATCGACCTCCTGGCCAAACGTTTCGCTAGGCGAGATATGTGAGTTCAAGTACGGAAAAAGCTTGCCGAGCGCGCAACGATCAGGGGGGCCTGTAACGGTATTCGGCTCGAACGGAAAAGTTGGCTATCACTGCAAGTCGCTGACTTGCGGACCTACAATCATCATCGGACGCAAGGGTTCCTTCGGGGAGGTCAACTATTCTGATTCTCCTTGCTGGCCTATCGACACAACCTACTATGTCGACGCGACCTCCACAGAAGCAGATCCCAAATGGTTATATTATCAACTCGCCGCACTTCCTCTCGATCAACTTAACAGAGCAGCAGCGATCCCGGGGCTGAATAGAGACGACGCCCACAGACTACGAATCTTGCTTCCGCCGTTGGATAAGCAGCGGAGAATCGCGACGGTGCTGGATCAGGCGGAAGAGTTGCGAGCCAAGCGCCGCGAGGCAATGACTCAGCTCTACGAGCTCGCCCAATCCATCTTCCTTGAAATGTTCGGCGGTCCCACGAGCAGGCAAGAACGTTGGAACATTTCGAATTTTCGAAACTTGGTATCTGAATTTCGCTACGGAACGTCGAACAAGTCACAACCTCAAGGGGTGCCAGCGCTGAGGATCCCAAACGTGGCGAACAGTGAGATAGACACGTCCGACCTCAAACTGGTTCCCGTGTCGACACCAGAACTCGGGCGCTTGAGACTGCTCGAAGGGGATTTGCTAATCGTCCGAACTAACGGAAACCCGGACCTCGTCGGTCGCTGTGCGATCTACAATCCGGAGGTCGCAGTAAAATCCGGGAGACCTGGAGAGAATTTCATCTACGCATCGTATCTCATCCGTGCGCGACCGAAGATGGACGTCATCTCTCCAGTCTATCTCCGAGAATTCTTGCTTGGCCCGGCTGGTCGTCGCGCACTACGCTCCCGGTCCAAAACATCAGCCGGTCAGTTCAACATCAACACTGAAAGCCTCGGTACCATCGAGGTCCCGGTGCCCCCACTTGACCTCCAGCACGAGTATGCCCGCCGCGTTGAAACTGTCGCTAAAATGAAGACCAGCCACCGCGCGCACTCGGCGGAGCTGGATGCACTGTTTTCGTCGTTGCAGTATCGAGCGTTCCGGGGAGAGTTGTGAGATGAGCGCGGGCGGGGCTGGTGGCGGGATGGGGCAGGGCGTGGGGAGCAACTTCGCGTTCTTGCGGGCCGACTGGCCTGGGTTGTTCGAGGATGCGCGGCGCGCTGAGCGGCTGACGTTGCCCGATCCGCGGACCTCCTGCTTCTACGCGCGCCGCACCTTGGAACAGCTCGTCAAGTGGCTGTTCGATGCCGACCGCACTCTGCGCCGACCTTATCGGAACGAGCTGAGCGCGCTGCTGTACGAGCCGACGTTCAAGGGTCTCG
>JBOGEV010000092.1:0-16712 GCA_050742015.1 Acidimicrobiia bacterium | reverse complement strand
GTTTCCTAGCTCTCGAACGACCCCACCACGTTGCCATTGAGCTCGACGTCCCGGCTCTCCCCTTCCCAGCTGCCCAGGGGCACGGCGATGGTGAAGGGCTCGATGACCTGAGCACACTCCTGGTCCGAGGCCACCTGGGAGATCATCTCGATCTCGATAACCTCGCCGGTGTCCTCCACGGTCCAGAAGACCTCATGACATGGGGTTGGCTTCTCCCCGCTCACGTCGAGCATCACCTGGATCGGAAAGCTCTCCATGATCCGCAGGTCGGCGCTGGTGATCGTGACCGCGCCGTCGATGTTGCCGTCGATTGGAGGACGGGGCATGGGGATCGAGCCCACCGGGCCCGGCTCGCCCACCGGTTCGTCGGGCAACACCGTGGTCGTGGTCAGCGGGGGCTGGGTGCCACCCACCACACTCGGGTCGCCACACGCTGCAATCAGAACGAGGCTCAGTACTAAGAGATGCTTTCTCATTGCCCTTGGATGCCGGGAACGGTCCCCCGGTTCCTGACGTGTCTCACTAGGCCAGCGCCACCAGATCCAAGAGGTTGGCGTCGAAGAACCGCATCTCTCCTTCGGGCATGAGTACCGCCCGATCCGGCATCAGCTGGGCCACGAAATCCGTGTCGTGACTCACCAGCACCACGGTGCCCTCGTACAACGTGAGCGCATCGAGCAACGCCTCCTTGGCCTGAGGGTCGAGGTTGTTGGTCGGCTCGTCGAGCAGGAGAACGTTGGGCCGGGCTGCCACCAGCATGGCCAATGCCAGCTTGGTCTTCTCGCCCCCGGACAACGTCGCCGCGTCCTGGTCCACCTTGTCGGCGAGCAGGAAGTGCCCCAGGAGCGAGCGCAAGGTCTGGTCGGTGACCCCCCCGCCCTGTCGCATGTGATCGAGGACGGTGACGGCCGACTGGATCTGCTCGTGCTCCTGGGCGTAGTAGCCAAGGCTTGCCTTGTGCCCCAATGAGACCTCGCCCAGGTCCGCTGTCTCCACGCCGGCCAGGATGCGGAGCATGGTGGTCTTACCAGCGCCGTTGAGTCCGATGAGCAGCATCCGCTCCCCCCGCTCCACGGCGAACTCGACGTCGACGAAGACCAGGTTGTCGCCGAACGACTTGGCCAGTCCGAATGCCGACAGCGGGACCCGACCCGACTTCTCGGGCTGGGGGAAGGCCACCTTCACCTTCTTTCCCCCCTTCTGTACCTCCACCAGCTCCCGTTTCATCCGGACGACACGGGTCTCCCAGGATCGGGCCGCCTTCGCCATCTTCTCGGTGGTGCCCTTGAACCGCCTGATGTTCTCCTCGAGTCGGGCGATTGCCTCGTCCTGATGGCGGCGCTCGCGCTCCTTTTGCGCCCGTCGCTTCTCCCTCTCCACCAGATAGTGCGAGTAGTCGCCCCGATACGCCTCGAGCTCGCCGTGCTCTAGCGCCAGAACCGAGGTGATCGCCTCGTCGAGAAGAGGAAGGTCGTGGGAGACGACAAGCATCCCGCCCTTGTACGAGGTGAGCCACTCGATGAGCCACGACTTGGCGTCGAGGTCGAGATGGTTGGTCGGCTCGTCGAGGAGGAGGATGTCGGTCTCGGAGAAGAGGATCCGGGCCAACTCGACCCGGCGTCGCTGACCACCGGACATGGTGACCACAGGCTGGGCCAGCTCGTCGTTGCCGATCCCGAGGGCGGCGGCCATCCGCTTCGCCTGCGCCTCGGCGACGAACCCGCCCTTGGCCTCGAACTCCTCATAGAGGCGGGTGAAGCGAGCGATTCCGCGGTCCTGCTCGGCGCCTGTGAGATCGTGGAGCCGATGGCGGGCCTCCTCGATCCGACGTTGCAGTGCCCCGATCTCCCTGGCCATCAGGATTCTCTCCAGGGCAGTCGCATCCGGGTGCTCGAGTTCCGGAAGGGCCGCCTCCTGGGAGAAATAGCCGATGCGACCAGACCTGAGAACCGTTCCTTCCACAGGGGGCCGTGCCCCGGTCAGGGTCCGCATCAGGGTGGTCTTGCCCGCTCCGTTGCGGCCGACCAGACCGATCCGATCCCCCGCCTGCACGCTGAAGGAGGCCTCCTCGAGCAGGGTGCGGGGGCCGACATCGATGCGGAGGTCACGGGCGATCAACACAAGGGGACCTGTGTCCCTGGACGATAGAAGGTGTGCCGTCGGTATCGGGGTCGAATAACCCTGCGCCAGGCAGGTCGGCCGCCACCGCGGTCGGCTAGATTTCGCGATGGATGTTCGGGCGGTTCAAGGCGCTGTTCGACTCACCCTTCTTGCGTCGGGTGAGTTGGCATGTGAAGAGGGTGGGCGAGAAGGTCGATCGACGATTCTTCACCTCGCTCCTGCTCGGCCTCGCCCTTTTCCTCGGAATGGCGGCGGTGCTGATCTGGCTGACCGAGACCGACCGTTCCCTCGACCAGTTGGGTCGTTCCTTCTACTGGGCCGGGGCGACAGTGCTCGGATTGGGCGAGGGCGGGTTCGTGGCCGGGCCGGTCGGCTGGGTGGTGGGTTGGGTGCTCGGCCTGTTCGGGGTTGCCATCGTGGCCACCATCACAGGCGCCCTGGTCGGGTTCGTCATAGACTTCTTGTTGAAGGAGGGACAGGGGATGGGAGCTTCTGGGTATCGGGATCACATCGTGGTCTGTGGGTGGAACTCGACGGCTCGGGATCTGATCTCGGAGCTGGCCAAGGACGAATACGGCACCAAGATCGTCCTCCTCCACAACAGTGAGCGCAACCCCGCCGATGACTCGGTCTATTTCGTCCGCGGTGACACCACCAACGAAGGCGATCTGAAGCGAGCGGGCATCGAGAATGCCGTGTCCGCAATCATCTGCCCCGCCGACGGGTCCAACGAGGCCGACATGTCCTCGATCCTCACCGTGCTCGCCATCGAGTCGCTTGCTCCCGACGTGCGCACCGTGGTCGAGGTGAACAATCCGGACCACGTCCCTCATTTCAGACGGGCCGAAGTCGACGAGGTCATGGTGACCTCCAAGCTGGCCTCACATCTCCTGGCCCGGACTGCGATGTACCCCGGTCTCTCCCAGCTGGTGGTCGACCTGGTCTCCGGAGGAGTGGGCTCGGAGCTGTACCGCGTCGCATTGCCCGACGACTATGTCGGCTTGTCGATCGACGACCTCGCCTCGAAGATGCGTCGGGATCATCAGGCGACGCTGCTGGCAGTGGCCCGCAACGGAACTACCCATACCAATCCCGATCCAGAGTTCCGGCTCCAGATCGACGACGATCTGGTGGTGGTGGCCGAGTCGTTGGGTGACCTGCAGCCGCTGCGGGAGTCCTCCGCCCTCGCCTGAAGTTCCCCCTTCGGCCTTTTCCTCCCCCAGGAGCGAAGCGACGTTGGGGGAGGTGGCCCGAAGGGCCGGAGGGCGTCTTCCGGCACTCCCCCTCCGGGGCACCAAGATTTCCCCCCTCCCCGGCTTCGCCGGTACTCCCCCCTTCGGGGGGAGAAAGTTTTCCGCTCGGCGACAGACCGGGTTCACCTTCCGGTCATTCGCACCCGGTACAAAGATCAGTGCCGAGGATCTCCCGGGTCAGCGGCAACAACAGATCCCTCCTCCCAGGGACATCGGGGCGACCACCGCGTCGCCCCGATTTCGTGGTCCCTTTGTCGTAGGCTCCCCGCTACGCGAGATGACCGAGATCCCGAACCGCACCCAAGTCGCAATCATCGGTGGTGGGCCGGCCGGGTCGCTTCTGGCCTACCTGCTCCACCTCGAAGGTGTGGACAGCACGATCCTGGAGTTGCGGACCAGGGAACACGTCCTGGGCCGGGTCCGAGCCGGAGTCATCGAACACGGCAGTGCCGATGTGCTCCGGGATGCCGGGATGGGCAGACGCATGGACACCGAGGGTTTCGTCCACGACGGGGTGCAGGTGGCCTTTGCCGGAGAGATGATGAGAGTTGATTTCAAGGGCCTGACCGGCAAACACGTCCACATCTATGGCCAGACCGAGCTGCAGCAGGACCAGTACGACGCGATCGACTCCGCCGGAATCCCCCTGATCGACCAGGCCGAGGCGGTCCTGGTAGAGGATCTCGAAACCGATAGCCCATCGGTGAGCTTCGAGCGGCAGGGAAAACGGCACACCATCGACTGCGACTTCGTGGCCGGTTGTGACGGGGTCCACGGCGTCACCCGGGACCGAATCCCGGTCGAGGGCCGGAAGAGCTTCGAGCGCGTCTACCCGTTCTGCTGGGTCGGGCTTCTCTCGGAGACCCCCCCGGTGAGCGATGAGCTGATCTATGCCAGCCACGAGCGAGGCTTCGCCTTGTGCTCGATGCGCAACGAGCAACGGAGCCGTTACTACATCCAGGCCCCGGCGGAGACCACTCTGGAGGAGTGGCCGGATGATCGATTCTGGGAAGAGCTCAAGCGGCGTCTCCCCGAGGAGCCATCGAGTCGAATGGTCACCGGGCCATCGATCGACAAGATCATCACGCCGTTGCGAAGCTGGGTCCAGGAGCCGATGCGGCACGGCAGGCTGTTTCTGGCAGGCGATGTGGCCCACGTCGTACCCCCGACCGGGGCCAAGGGGCTCAATCTGGCCATCTCCGACGTCGTCTACCTGAGCCGGGCTTTCGCCGACCACTACTCGAAGGGCTCGGACACCGGCCTCGAGCACTACTCGGAGACCGCCCTGGCCCGGGTCTGGAAGGCAGTTCGCTTCTCGTGGTGGTGGACGACGACAATGCACCGCTTTCCCGGGATGAGCGATGATTTCGAGCGGCGGATGCAGAGGACGGAGCTGGAATATCTGTTTGCATCGGAGAATGCACAGCGGGCGATGGCCGAGAACTACGTCGGCCTCCCCCTTTGAACGAATCGATCGAGGACGAGGGATGGGTGCATACGAAGAAGGCATGAAGGTGCGGCGGGCCGTCCTGGGTGACCAGCACGTCGACCGGGCTACTGCTGCGGCGACCGATCTCGATGCCGACTTCCAACGCTGGATCACCGAGACCGCCTGGGGAGGGGTATGGGCCCGCCCCGGGCTCGACGTCAGGACCAGGAGCATCATCACGATCGCCATCCTGGGCGCCCTCAACCACGAAGAGCTCGAACTCCACCTCCGGGCCGCCAGGAACACCGGAGTGACTCCCGAGGACGTGCGGGAAGCCCTCCTCCACGTGGCGATTTATGCCGGTGTCCCGGCCGCCAACCGGGCCTTCAAGACGGCCAAGCAGGTCTACGAAGAGGACCCGACATGAGCGAGCCCGTGATCCGGCACTACGGCCCGCGGGCGTATGCCGACCACCCGCCGTTCTCCTATCCCGACTACCGGTCCACCGTGAAACGAAGCCCCACTCACGACCTGATCCGGATCGTGCAAACCCTTTCGGAGACCACGGGCCCGGGGCCGGCATGGACCGAGATCTCCGCGGAGGACACCGATCTCACGACCAACACCGGCACCGGGAGCCCGGCCATCGGGGAACGCATCATCGTCACCGGGCGCATCCTCGACGAGGACGGCCGGGGGGTGCCCGACACCGTGCTCGAGATCTGGCAGCCCAATGCCAGCGGGCGCTACGCCCATTGGCGGGAGACCGAGTTTCCGGCCCCGCTCGACCCCAACTTCGTCGGGGTGGGCCAATGCCTCACCGATGCCGAAGGGGGATACCGATTCACCACGATCAAGCCCGGTCCTTACCCATGGGGCAATCATCCCAAGGCCTGGCGCCCGGCCCACATCCATTTCTCGATCCTCGGCCCATCGTTGGGGATGCGCCTGGTCACCCAGATGTACTTCCCCGGCGATCCGCTGATCCCGCTCGACCCGATCTTCAACTCGGCCCCGCCCCAGGCCCGAGACCGTCTCATCGCCGCCTACGACCATGAGGTGACCGAGGAGAACTGGGCTCTTGGATACCGCTGGGACATCGTCCTCCGCGGCGAGTTGGCCACTCCCCTCGACGAGGGCGAGCATTGAGCGGGCGGCTCGGACAGACCCCGTCGCAAACCGTTGGGCCGTTCTTCACGCTACGGCTCTATCGGGAGGGGGAGAACGTGCTGGTCGCCCCGGGGCAGGAACACGAGCGCATCGTTATCGAGGGCAGGGTGGTCGACGGCGACGGGAACCACATCGAGGATGCGCTCCTCGAGATCTGGCAAGCGGGTCGTTCCGGCCGGTATCACCATCCCGACGACACCCGGGACCTCGAGCTCGACGATGGCTTCACCGGGTTCGGCCGGGTGATCTCCGACTTCGACACTGGCGAATACCGGTTCGAAACGGTGAAACCCGGCCCGGTGCCCGACGTCGAGGGCGCCTTCCAGGCGCCCCACATCTCCCTCATCGTCCAGGGGCGTGGAATGCTCAACCCGGTGTACACCAGGATCTACTTCTCCGATGAGGAAGAGGCCAATCGTGACGATCTCATCCTGCGCGCGGTGCCGGCAGAGAGACGGGGCACTCTGATCGCAGAGCTGAGCGACGGTGGCCGTCCCAAGGTGTACCGGTTCGATGTGAAGTTCCAGGGTGATGACGAAACCGTCTTCTTCGACTTCTGAGCATGCTTGACCCTGGATTCACCACCGAGGAGATGAGCGCGGTTTTCTCCGCCGTTCGCCGGGTGGAGGCGATGGCGGCGTTCGAAGCTGCACTGGCCCTGGCCCTGGCCGACATAGGGATCGCCCCCCGGAAGGAAGCCGACACCGTGGCCGCGGCCTGTCGTCACCCCATTGCAGACCCCGAAGGCATCCTCGCCGCCACCTGGAGCGAGGGCACCCCGTTGATTCGCCTCCTCTCCGAGATCCGGGAGCGCCTCACCGAGGAGGAAGCGAGATGGCTCCATCACGGGGCCACCACTCAGGACACGGTGGACACCGCCGCGATGACCCTGGCCGGCGAGGCGCTGGGCATTCTCGACGACCGGCTGTCGGTACTGGCCCGCCTGTTGGCCGGGCTGGTCGTCGAGCACCGTGCCCAACCCCAGATCGGCCGCACATTCCTGCAGCATGCCAGGCCCACCACATTTGGATTTCGTGCGGCCACCTGGCTCGACTCGACTCTGCGCCACGTCGGCGAGCTGCGGGAGAGAGGCTCGGGACTGGCCGTCCAACTCGGGGGGCCGGTGGGCAATCTGGCCCCGTACGGGGACCAGGGTGCGGATGTCATGGCCGCTCTCGCCGAGCGCCTCGGGCTCCAGAGACCCGCCCTGCCCTGGCACACCGACCGCTCCCGGATCTGGTCTCTGGTGGCTTCCCTCGAAGCGTGCGCACGGACCATCGCCCGGATCGCTTCCGACGTGGCCCTGCTCGCCTCGAGTGACATCGCCGAGATCCGTGTTCGCCCCGGAGGCTCGTCGAGCATGACTGAGAAGCGCAATCCAATCGACGCTGTCCGGGCGGTCGCCGCGGCAAGTGCCTGCACCGGTGCGGCGGGAATGATCGTCGCCGGCAGTTCCCACGAGCTCGACCGGGGGATCGGAGGCTGGCACGTCGAGTGGATGGCCGTCCCGATGGTCTTCGAAACCGTGGCGGCTTCGGTGGAGGCGATGACCACGTGCCTCGAGTTCTTGGAGGTGGATGCGGTGAGAATGAAAGACAGGGCCGGATCCGAATCGGCACCGGTCCTGGACCAGAGACTGATCGACAGAGTCCTGGCCGACTACAACGAGACGGTCGGCAGCGAATGACCAAGGTGGAGGGAAGGACAGGGGCCCTGGACTGGTCCGAGGTGGGTACGGGGCCGGCTCGGCCTCTGGTCATGATCCATGCTCTCGGAGCCGACCGAGGACTTTTCGCCCCGCAACTGCCTGTCCTGTCGGCGACACGCCGGGTGATTCAATTCGACCTGCCCGGGCACGGTGCATCGTCGGCGGTGCCGGGCCCGTACGCCATTGGAGACCTTGGTCTCGACGTGCTGGACATCGCAACCGCCGCCGGCGCCGACGAGTTCGACCTGTGCGGCATCTCCTTGGGAGGCCTCATGGGTCTGTGGGTCGCGACCAACGCCTCCGATCGGGTCGGGGCCCTCGTCGTCTCCAACACAGCGGCCCGCGTCGGCACCGAAGAGCTGTGGGCGGCGAGGATCGAGGCAGTCGAGAGTGGAGGGATGGACTCGATCCGCGAGATGGCCCTGACCAGGTTCTTCACCCCGGGCCTGGCCGCGACCGATCCTTCGACAGTTGAGAGAACGGGCCTGGTTCTGGCCGCCACCGACCCGGTCGGATACGCCGGGTGCTGTGCCGCGTTGCGTGATGCCGACCTCAGGGAGTCGGTGGGAGCGATCCGCAACCCCACCCTGGTCGTCGGGGCGGACCAGGACGTCTCGACGCCGCCGGCGGATTCGAGGTGGCTCCACGAGAACATCACCGGCAGTGAGCTCAGGATGCTCGACGGGGCCGCACATCTCTCGAATCTGGAGCAACCCGAGGCATGGACGTCGGCGGTGGCCGGCTTCCTCTCCCGCTGACGTTCAAGTGGTTCGGCGTGAATGTGCCTCCCTGGTTCGTTCCTTGAGGCCGCGGAGGAGGGTCAGCTCCTCAACGGTCGGCGGATAGGTGACCGACAACCCGTCGGTGACTTTCAGATCCCACCCTGTTTCGGCGCGCACCTGATCCACATCGACACCGGGGTGGGTCGCGACCAGGCTCAACTCGTTGGTATCGGGGTCGGGTCGGAGGACACCGAGATCGCTGATCACCACATTGGGGCCGCCACCGGCGCCGCTGGGCCGTCCCTCGCCGTCACGCCCGAACCCGACCGAGGTCACGAAATCGACCGCCGGGACGAACGCCCGTCTGGTGTGCCGAAGCATCACGATGACCTCCCCGGCCGACGTGGCGATCTCGGGAGCACCTCCGGCCCCGGGGAGCCTGACCTTGGGTGACTCGTAGGGCCCGACAACGGTGCTGTTCAGGTTCCCGAAACGATCGATCTGGGCCGCCGAGAGGAAGCCGACGTCGATGCGACCGGCCTGGAGCCAATAGGCGAAGATCTCGGGGACGCTCACCACCAGGTCGGCCTTGTCCGCCAATTCGCCGTCGCCGATGGAGAGGGGGAGGATCTCCGGTCTGGTCCCGATGGTGCCCGACTCGTAGATGAGGACGACGTTGGGGGCATGGGTCATCCGGGCCAGATTGGCCGCCTCACTAGGGAGCCCGATGCCCACGAAACAGACTTGACCGTCCTGCAATGAACGGGCCGCGGTCACCGTCATCATCTCGTCGGACGTGTACGGCAGGTCAGCCAATTCCGATCGCCTCCAGGTAGGAGGCGTGGTCTGCCGTGCCGCGCACGTACTCCTCGATCCAACGCGCGAACTCCTCACGGTCGCGGGAGATGGCGTCCCACCCGGTGTAGAAGGCATTGTCCCTCGTCGAGTAGCCCATGGCGTACGAAGGGTGAGCACCACCGGGCACCTCGACCACCGCATCGATGGTCCACGAGGGGAGCACCACGTGATTCGGCCCTTGCGCAGACAGCTTGTCGACGACCTCTTCGACCGTGACGATGGTGGTCCGAGCCGCGAGGGCCGCCTCGCGCTGAACACCGGTGATCCCCCACATCGCGACATTTCCGACCCGATCCGCCTGCTGGGCGTGGATGACGGTGACATCAGGGTTGATGGCGGGGACCGCAGACAGCTCCTCACCCGTGAAGGGGCACTGGATCGACGCAACCTGGCTGTGCCTCGCCAGGTCGGTCCCGACGTATCCTCGGAGCACGGCGAAGGGCAGGCCCGATGCGCCGGCGGCGTACCGGGAGGCCATGCCGGCGTGGCTGTGCTCTTCGATCTCGAGAGGGTTCGGGTATCCGTGCTCCACCGCGTCCCGAAATCTGTGCAGCGAGCCGACGCCCGGATTGCCCCCCCAGGAGAAGACCAGCTTGTGGACGCTGCCCGCGCCGATCAGCTGGTCGTAGATCACGTCCGGTGTCATCCGGATCAGGGTCAGGTCGCGCTTTTCCTGGCGGATCATCTCGTGGCCGGCGGCGGACGGGATGAGATGGGTGAAGCCCTCCATCGCCACCGTGGCCCCGTTCGGCACCAGTTCGGAAATGGCTTTTCGCAGAGTCATAAGCTCAGCCACACGTCACCAAACCTCGACTCGAGCGCACTCCGCTGCCTCCTGGCGGTTCCAAGTTCACGCAGGCTAACTGGGCCCGGCTCCCCGCCCCATGTCGACGACTCGGTTAGCTTGCCGCCGGTGCCCGACCAGACCTTCCAACACTCCGTGACCACGTCGACCGGCGCCGACAAGGTGTGGAAAGCCCTGGACCAGCCTGCGACGTGGGAGGCCATACCCGGTGTCGACCGGGTCACCGATCCGGTGATCGACGAGGCGGGCCGTCTTCAGGGCTTCGCTTTCGAGAGCTTCGTTGGAGGAAAGCGGTACGTCGGTCAGGCCGCTCCTGCCGGCCGCGAGGAGGGGCGGCTGACGGCCTGGGACATCGTCACCTCCGAGATCAGGGGCCGGGTCACCGTCGATCTGGAACCGGTGGATGAAGGCACCCGCGTCGGCGTGGCGCTGTCGGTGGAGGGAGTGGGCCTGATGGGCTCGCTCTTCTTCCCGATGATCGCCTCGGCCATCGGCAGCGGTTATGCCGACACAGTCGATGAGTTCGTGAACAGCCTGCGAACGTAATGCAGGGCGTCACATATCCGTGACGCCCTGCATTAGGTTGCGGGCTCTTCCTCCCGGGCTGCGAGCTCTTCGGCCACCTGTTGCGCCTCTTCCTTGCCGCCGGTGGCGATCTGGGCGCGGTCGGTGATCAAGGTGACCTGGTTGTCGACGACCTGGAGGAAGCCGCCGTGCACCCCGATGCTGGTCCGGGACCCGTCCTCACCTTCGACGATGACCACCCCGGTGACGAGGGAGCCCATCAGCGGCTCGTGGTTGGCCATGATCCCGAGCTCCCCTTCCGGCGTCTTGGCGAGCAGGAACGTCGCCGTGCCGCTCCACACGGTTGCCTCGGGCGACACCACGTCTACCTGGAAGGTGTTAGCCATGCTGCTCATTGGCGGCTCAGGCCGCCGCCTCCTTGGTCAACTCGGCGGCGCGGCGCTCAACGTCTTCCCGTCCCCCGACCATGTAGAAGGCCTGCTCGGGGAATTGGTCCATGTCACCGTCGAGCACCGCCTTGAAGGCGGCGATGGTCTCCTCGAGCGGGGTGTAGATCCCGGGCTGACCGGTGAACTGCTCGGCGACGAACATCGGCTGGGCGAAGAACCGCTGGATGCGGCGGGCCCGGCCTACGACGAGCTTGTCCTCCTCGGAGAGCTCGTCGATGCCGAGGATGGCGATGATGTCCTGCAGGTCCTTGTACCTCTGTAGAACTCGCTGTACCTCGGTGGCGACAAAGTAGTGCTCCTCCCCCACGATCTGCGGGTCGAGGGCCCGACTCGACGAGTCGAGCGGGTCCACCGCCGGGTAGATGCCCAAGGCGGTGAGGGGGCGGGACAACACGGTGGTGGCATCGAGATGGGCGAACGCGGTGTGCGGCGCCGGGTCGGTGATGTCGTCGGCAGGGACGTAAATCGCCTGCAGCGAGGTGATCGAGCGGCCCTTCAGCGAGGTGATCCGCTCCTGGAGGAAGCCCATCTCGTCGGCAAGGGTGGGCTGATATCCCACCTCCGAGGGCATCCGCCCCAGCAGGGTCGACACCTCGGAGCCCGCCTGGGTGAATCGGAAGATGTTGTCGATGAAGAGGAGGACATCCTGGCGTTGAACGTCCCGGAAGTACTCGGCCATGGTCAGGGCGGAGAGGGCGACACGGAGCCGGACCCCGGGAGGCTCGTCCATCTGCCCGAACACCAGTGCCGCCTTGTCGATGACCCCGGTCTCCTTCATCTCCAGGTAGAGGTCATTGCCCTCACGGGTCCGCTCCCCGACGCCGGCGAACACCGAGACACCACCATGTTGGGTGGCGACCCGGTTGATCATCTCCTGGATGAGCACCGTCTTGCCGACGCCGGCGCCCCCGAACAGACCGATCTTCCCACCCTGGAGATAGGGGCAGATCAGGTCCAGCACCTTGATCCCGGTCTCGAACACCGTCTTCTGCGGTTCGACGTCCTCGAATGCGGGCGGGGTGCGGTGGATCGGCCAGCGCGGATCGGAGAAGTCCTGGTCGGGGGCATCGAGCGAGTCGCCCCACACGTTGAAGATGTGTCCCAGGGTCTGGTCGCCGACGGGGACGGTTATCGGTCCCCCGGTGTTGTTCACGCTGGCTCCGCGGGTGAGGCCGTCGGTCGGGGCCAGGGCGATGGCTCGAACCTGGCTTCCACCCAGGTGCTGGGCAACCTCGGCGATGACCCGGCGCTGCTCACCGCTGACCTCGAAGTCCACGGTCACCGCGTGGAGGATCTCCGGAAGGCTCTCGGGCGGGAACTCGACGTCGATGACCGGTCCGGCCACCTTGACTATCCGGCCGGCGCTCTTGACTTCGCTCATACTGGCTCCTTATCGCAAATTGTCGCGATGAACCGCGCTGGGCGCGGCTGATGTACACAATTTCGGGTCATTTCCGCCCCTCGGCCAGGGCCTCGGCGCCGCCGACGATCTCGGTGATGGCGGTGGTGATCTCGGCCTGGCGGGCCCGGTTCGCCTGGACCCGGAGGACCCTGATCAGCTCCTCGGCGTTGTCGGTGGCAGCCTTCATCGCCCGCCGCCGAGCGCTGTGCTCCGAGGCCGACGCCTCGAGCAGGAGACTGAACACGGTGGCTTCGACGTACCTGGGCAGGAGCCGGTCGAGGATCTCCTCCGGCGAAGGCTCGTATTCGTAGGAGATGGTCTGCTCCCGTTCCTCCACCTCGCCCTCGGGAGGTGCGATGGGGAGCAGGTCGAGCCGGCTCGGGACCTGGGTCATCGCCGACTGGAACCTGGTGTAGAACACCTCGAGAGAGTCGATCTGCCGGGTGGCGAAGGCGGCGAGGGCCGTGTTGGCGATGGCACGGGCGTCCCCATAGCCGGGGGTGTCGGTGATCCCGATATAGCCGCCTTCGATCCGGTAGCCGCGGTAGCGGAAGTAGGCCTGGGCCTTCTTCCCCACCGCGTAGAGCACGACGTCCTTCCCTTCCCGATTCAGCTCCCGGATTCGAGCCTCGGTGAGACGGATCACATTGGAGGCGTAGGACCCGGCCAGACCTCGGTCCGAGGACACGACGAGCATGCCAACCGTGCGGATCTCGCGCTGGTCGAGGAGCATGTGGGAGGACCCGCTCCCGGCCGCCCCGACGTTCTGGATCACCTCGATCAGCTTTGCGGTGTACGGCTTGGACGCGATCACCCGGGCCTGGGCCTTGGGGATGCGACTGGCTGCGATCAGCTCCATGGCGCGGGTGATCTTCTTGATCGCCTCGACCGAAGAGATCCGTCTCCTCGTGTCACGAAGCTGGGCTGAAGCCATGCCCGGGAGCTACTCCTGGGTCCCGGAGCCTTCGAAGGTCTCCTTGAACTCGTTGATCGCGGCCTCGAGGACCTCGGTGTCAGGCAACTGCCCCGTGTCGCGCAGATCGGTGAGCAGACCGGGCTGCCGGCTGCGGAAGTGCTCGCGGAGCCCGATCTCGAAGCGCTTGATGTCGCCGATCTCGACGTCGTCCATGTGTCCCTCGGTCAGGGAATAGATGACGACGACCTGCTCCTCCACCGGCAGCGGGGAGAATTGGGGCTGCTTGAGCACCTCGACCACCCGGCGGCCACGCTCCAGCTGGGCCAACGAGGTTGCGTCGAGCTCGGACCCGAACTCGGCGAATGCGGCCAGGTCGCGGTACTGGGCGAGGTTGAGCCGCAGCGGGCCGGCGATCTTCCTCATCGCCGACACTTGCGCCGCGCCGCCGACCCGGGAAACGGAGGTGCCGGCGTTCAGCGCCGGCCGGATCCCCTGATAGAAGAGATCGGTCTCGAGGAAGCACTGCCCGTCGGTGATCGAGATGACATTGGTCGGGATGTAGGCCGAGATGTCGTTCGACTTGGTCTCGATCACGGGAAGACCGGTGAGGGACCCCGCGCCCAACTCGTCGGAGAGCTTGGCGCAGCGCTCGAGGAGCCGGCTGTGCAGGTAGAAGACATCGCCGGGATAGGCCTCACGCCCCGGCGGGCGGCGGAGCAGGAGTGAGATCTCGCGGTAGGCCACGGCCTGCTTGGAGAGATCGTCGAAGATGACCAGGGCGTGCTGGCCGTTGTACATCCAGTGCTGGCCGATGGCCGATCCGGCGTAGGGGGCGTACATCTGCAAGGCGGGGGCGGCCGACGCAGGTGCGTTGACCACCACGGTGTACTCCATCGCCCCGTGCTCCTCCAGGGTGGCGACGATCTCGGCCACGGTGGAGGCCTTCTGGCCGATGGCCACATAGATGCACTTGAGCTCGTTCGGTGTGCCCTGGTTGACCTTCTGATTGATGATCGTGTCGACCAGGATTGCGGTCTTGCCGGTCTGGCGGTCGCCGATGATCAGTTGTCGCTGCCCCCGGCCGATCGGGGTCATCGCGTCGATTGCCTTGATCCCGGTCTGAAGCGGCTCCTTCACCGGCTGCCTTTCCACCACCGAGGGGGCCTGGGTCTCCATGAGCCGCCGTTCCGTGGTGTTGATCGGGCCCTTGCCGTCGACCGGGTTGCCCAGCGGGTCGATGACCCGCCCGAGCAGAGCATCGCCGACCGGCACCGACAGCACCGTCCCGGTCTGCTTCACCGGGTCCCCTTGCTGGATGTGGCTGGCCTCACCCAGGACCACGACACCTAGGTCGTCTTCGTCGATGTTGAGGGTGACCCCGATCAGCCCGCCGGGGAGCTCCAGCAGCTCGGACGCCATGACGTTGGGCAGCCCTTCGACCCGGGCCACACCGTCGCCGATCGACGTCACATAGCCAACCGTCTCCTTCTCGACCTCCGGCGACCACCCGGAGAGCTGCTCTTTCAACGCGTTGGTTATCTGATCGGCGGTGATGGTCAGTTCAGCCATTGAAAATCTCCTCAGCGACTCAAGACGGTGTGGCGAAGCTCGTTCAAGGAATTGGCAAGGGAGCCGTCGATGACCACATCACCGACTCTGGCGACCAGGCCACCGATCACCGACTCGTCCACGATGACCTTGACCTCGACCTGCCGGCCGGTTGCCTTGCTCAGAGCGGCGGCGAGACGCTCGACGGTCGGATCGTCCAGGGGGACGGCGCTGCGGACTTCGGCGAGGGCCTTCGACCTCGACTCGACGGCGCGCTCGACGAAGGCGGAGGCGATCGCGGGGATGTCCCCGGCCCGCCCGGTGCCGACGATGAAGTCGACCAGGGCGACGGTCAGGTTGGTGGCCCGGCCCCCGATCAGGTCGTCGATGATGGCTCGCTTCTTGTCAGCGGGGAGCGCTGGGTCGGTCAGCGCCGCCCGCAGGTCTTCGGACTTCTCGAACGCCTGGCCGATGGCGAGGAACTCGGACTCGACGCGTTCGAGCTCACCCTCGGCCTTGGCGAGGTCGAGGATGGCGCTGGCGTAGCCCGAGACGCGCTCGTTCATCTAAATAGTCTCCAACTCGGTCAGGTAGCGCTCGATGAGGTCCTTCTGGATCTTGTCGTCCAAGGAGCCGCCGACGATCTTCTCGGCGAGACCCACCGAGATCTCACCGACCTCGCGTCTGGCCTCGGCCAGGGCGCGGGATTTCTCGTTCTCCGCCTCATCGCGGGCCTTGGCCAACGTCGCGGCGGCCTCTTCCTCGGCGCGGGCGACGATGTCGGCCTTGAGCTGCTCCCCGGCGACCCGGGCCTCCTCGATGATCCGGTTGCCCTCGGTCTTGGCCTCGGCCAGCTGCGAGCGATAGTCGGCGAGGAGGCTCTCCGCCTCCCGCTTGGCCTCGTCGGCCTCGGTGAGCTGGCCGGTGATCGCCTGCTGCCGGGCCTCGAGTGTGCGGTTGATCATGGGCATGGCCCGACGCCCCACGAACCAGAAGACGATCAGGAAGGCGAGGACTCCGGCGATCAGCTCCGATGCAGGGGGCAGGATCAGGCTGAGACCGCCGCCGGCCTCTTCCCCTTCCTCGGTGGCCAGAACGGCCAGGGCTGTCAGTAGCTGCATTCCGGTCTCCTTGTCAGGCAGAGGCGATGAAGAAGAGGACGAACCCGATCAGGGCCAGCGCCTCGGTGAGGGCGATGCCCAGGAACATGGTGGTCCGGATGGTGCCCTGCATCTCGGGCTGACGAGCCATGGCGGTGATGGCGTTGCCGGCCACGATGCCGATGCCGATGCCAGGGCCGACGGCGCCAAGGCCGTAGCCGATCAAGGAGAGCGCCCCCTTGAGCTCTTCGATATTGCCTTCCATTGTCTTTCTCCTTAGTGCTCGAAGTGGATGGACGAGTCGATGTAGATCGCGGTCAAGAGGGTGAAGATGTACGCCTGGAGCACGCCGATCAGGATCTCCAAGAGGAACATGAACAAGCCGAGGCCGAACCAGAAGACGCCGATGGAGCCTTTGAGGCCGATCTCGGGGATGGCGGCGATGAAGATCACCCCCGAGGTCAGGAGCAAGGTGAGCATCAGGTGCCCGGCCACCATGTTGGCGAAGAGCCGGACTGCGAGCGTGATCGGCCGCAGGATGAAGATCGAGAACACCTCGATCAGCCCCACCAACCATCGGAGGCCGATCGGGACCGTCTTGGGCCAGGCGGTCTCGATCAGAAAGCGGAAGTTGTTCTTGGCGAAGCCGACGAACATGAAGATGACATAGGTGACCAGGGCAAGGAAGGCGGGGATCGCCATCCGC
>JBOGEV010000091.1:0-2369 GCA_050742015.1 Acidimicrobiia bacterium | reverse complement strand
GACGTCCAGATCGACAACCTGCTCGTCGCTATCCATCTCCCGCCCGCGCGCTTCGTCCCCGACCGCGGTGCCGTCGCGATCTCCTACGGGACCCCGCGAGTGGTAGCGTCGGCCGACGTCCAGGCCCGGGGCGTCTGCGAAGTAGTCGACGTTTGCGGCCTTATCATCGATTACGAGGAGCTGATCCTGAGCGGCATCGAGACCGGCCTGGAGACGCTGCTCGATCAGCGGTGGATCAGGGAGATCGTAGCCGAGGGACTGCGCACGGCGACGGCCGGCCCCCCGTACGGCCCGATCGGCGATGTGAACAGCGTCCGCTTCGAAGGCTCGGAGCTCGTCATCCGACATCGCCCACGATGATGCCGTTACCAACCATGGAGATCAGCCATTGGAGGACCTGGAGAATGAGCGGAAGAATCGGATCGATCCTGCTTCTCGTCCTCATGCCGTCCCTCGCCGCGGCGCAGGATCCCAAGGCGCCGACCGTCAACAAGGTGCCAGCCATCGAGCCCCTCGCTCCGCTGACCCCGGACACGACGAAGTCAGCGGATGCCGCCCTCCATCCAGGTACCCCGCTGGAAGAGGTCAGCGACGGGTCCCCTCTGATCACGGGCGCGACGAACGACCTCCGGGTCGTCAGGATCGATCCGCCGACTGGCAATCTGATCGCTTCTGATGGCACCGGCGTATGGACAAGAGAAAACGGGATTTGGGTGACTCTGGCCTACGAAGTGAACACCGTCTCGCGTGCTCGCTTGGACGCTCTAGTGCTGACTTCTGCGGCCAGCGGGGGGCTCACTAGCCATCGCACGTATCTCGATCCGGAGTACCCCGAGCGTCATGTGACGGGCAGCGGTGTAGCGCGGATTCGGATCTCAATTTCGTGCGACCCTGATTCTCCTGGTCGCATCCGCGACCTCCGCCTCGCTGCCACGATGCGTTCCGATGGCAGCCGGACCCCTCTCGTCCGGAAGGAGCAGTCGCTGCCGCACACGCTTCGCTGCATCAGTGGTCCCGGACCTGTGGTGCGACAAGACGAACGAATTCCACCGCGACTCCCTGAGGGCCCGCCGGCCGCCGCGAAGCCCAGCCAGCGAATCCAGCCGAGGGATCGACCCGTCTCCCCGCCGGCCGCTGCTCCCATCGACGAGGTCGCTCATCCGACAGCCCCCTCCATCGATCCTCGCGTGGGAGAGATCCCACCGCCCGTCGAGATCGACCCGGGCGTGGTGGAGGGGATCGGCGCCTGCACCGATCCGGCTACCGTCGACCTGTCCCCAAGGCTCGTCGGTCGGACCGACCCCTCGCGCGGAGTCGGGATCATCGAGATCGTGGGAACCGTCCGCAACGTCGGCCGGGCGGCGTATGTCTCCGAGCCTGCGCAGCAAGGCGTCAAGCTGGTCGAGGAGCAACCGGGAACTCCGCCAAGAATCGTCGCGGATCAGACCTTCACCCTTCTCGCACCGAACCGCACCGTGAGGCTGGTGCATCGCCGCAGCTGGGACACGGCGATCGAGTTTCAGCCGCGCTACCGGCTGAGGATCACCTATGAGCCCGACATCCGTACCGACGCCAACCCACGCAACGACGACTGTAGGCTTGACAACAACGAGGCGGTCCTGGAGCCGGAACGGATCAACGCGCTCTTCCGGTGAGACCGCGGGTCGTGACGGGACCAGGCAGGAAATGGAGGACACATCGATGTGCAGAAGGCTTCCACGCAACGAGCTTGTCGTCGCGGTCGCGATCCTGAGCGGATTTCTCGCCGCCGGTGAACTGGCCGCCCAGGATCCCGGCAAGGCAAGACCCACTCCGATAACGATCCCGACGACAGAACCGATCCTGGCTCCCCAGCCGATCGCGAAGCCCCCGGTGAGCGAGCGTGTAGCGATCGATCCGCGGACGCTCCCGCCCGATCTCGAGCTCGCTCTGAGGCCGAGCTCCTCGAGAACTGCCCCGAGCGAGTTCACCGTCAGGAACACGGGGCTGGGAGACGCGGACAACGCATCCCTGCTTAGGGTTACGGTACGTCTGTTGCCGCTGGACGAACAGGGTCGAGGCGCGCTCCTCGCCAGCTTCGGGCTTTTTGCCGCCCTAGGGGCCAGCCCCGAGCAGATCGAAGAAAGCCTGGATGAACGGTTCGCAGACCTTTGCCCCCTTCCCTATTCCGACTTCCAAGCGGCGATCGACCCCCTGGAGTCGGGCGAATCTCAGTCGATCTCCCAATCCGGAGCCCGGGTCGGGGGCGGCGTCAGGGGTGTCTATCAGGCGGCCGTTAGGACTCCTGTCCGGGTTCAGGAGAACAGCTATGTCCGGCAGGTCGAGATCCGGCTGGTTTGCGTCTACGAGGTCCGGGTCACCGTCGACGC
>JBOGEV010000090.1:0-2714 GCA_050742015.1 Acidimicrobiia bacterium | reverse complement strand
CCTCGTCGTCCTCCATGATGAACGCGGTGGCTCGGGGTCAGGTCCAGTTGATCCAGCGGGTGTCGAGGGGTTCGCCGGGTGGGTGTTGCCAGTGGGGTGGGGGCAGGCCCTGGTCGCGGGCGGCCTGGGCCCTGGGGGTGTCGGGGTGGGGTGGTCGTGGTGGCGCGGGTTCGAGCCGCCTGCCGTGGTGATCGGTGAAGGTGAGCGCGTTGGAGTGGCCGGGGTGGCCGCCGATGGTGAGGAGCCCGTGGTGGACCATGCGGTGATGCGCCGGGCAGAGGGCGAGCAGATTGTCGGGGTCGGTGCGGCCGCCGTGGGTCCAGTGCACGAGGTGGTGGATGTGTAGCCAGCGGGCCTGGTCGCAGCCGGGGACCCGGCAGCCGCCGTCGCGGTGCTCGATCACAGCGCGCAGCCGGGGGGTGACGGTGCGTTGGCGGCGGCCCATCGCCAGGGGCTGGCCGTGGCGCAACAAGAGGTAGCGGACGGTGCTGTCACAGGACAGGTAGTCGGCGGCGCCCGCCGGCAGCACCGGGCCGAGATGCAGGCGGGGCGCTGCCCGGCGGTCGGCGTCGAGGTGCAGGATCACCTGGGTGCGTTCCCCCGGCGGCCGGCTCGCCCCACTGGCTGGGTCGAGCGCATCGAGACCCGTCTGTGCGAGACACAACAGTGCGTCGGCCCAGGACACGTCCCCGGGGTCGCTCCCGTCGCAGTCGCGGCGATTGGGTTTCCGCAGCCCGAACTCATGGTCGCGGCCGAGCTCCAACGCCTGCTGCACCAGCGCCCCTTCATCGGAGGGCAGCCGGATCGAGCACCACCACATGCCGTCGTCGCCATAGGCGAACCGCACCGCGCGCTGGGCCGGGCGGGTGGTGGCATCGTCGTCGGGCTGCCGGTCGCCAGGCGGTGGGTCGGGCTCGGTACGGGGCAGGCTCGGAAGGACACGCGCAAGCTGCGGCACCGTCAGGAACGGCGCCAACTCGGCCACCTGCAGGTCGTGACCGGCGTCGGTGTGGCGAACGATCACGGCCGTCTGGTCTTCGCTCAACGATCCCGCCTCGAACAACGCGCCAACCTGGGGCAACCGGTCGAGCGTGCGCGCCGCAGCCACCAGCCGCCGGGCGCGGGCGGGCGACATGCCGCAGCGCCACACCACCCAGTGCTCGGGAGAGCGAATGCCGAAGCCCTCCCATGCCCCAGCCCGCAACGCCTCACCGATCAGCGCGACCAACTCGGCGGTGACAACGTTCAGGAGGCCCACGGTCTCCGCCAGGCGCTCCTCCAGCGGTCTGATGTCACTCGTGTCATTTGTATGGGTGTCAGTCAACGACATGTGACCACACTACACGAACATACGTACGGCTGCAAGCCAGGAGGCGGGAGTGGTCGGACGAACAAAGGCGACCCGGTACGCCCGGCGTGACCAGCCAACGAGTAGGCCACGCTGTCTTCGACGGGGTCATCTGCGCCACGGGTGACGAGTAGGAGGGCGGTGATACCTACGAGCGTCCGGACGAGTCGCACAGTGGGATCCGACGTTTAGAGGTCGGAGACCACGCGCCCGTCGGCACGCTGCGCAGTATTGTCTGGCGTACGGTCATCTCCCCGACCGGATCGCCGGCGAGGCCGGTCCATCAACAGCGTCGGCGAAAGCCGCTGAAGAGGGGGGAAGGTCCGTGCACCCCAACTATCGATGGATCTCCTCGGTCCGTGCCGCTGAGCGGCTCGGCGTGTCGATCAGGGACCTGTACCGCCTGATCGACCGGGGCGACGTGCCTGGATATCGGATCGCCGGCGAGATCCGTCTCCTCGCCGACGAGGTGGAGGACTTCCACGAGAAGCTTCCCGATCGGGGCGACCCGTTGTAGGCGGTCCGACGGCCGACGCGTGCTGGCTCATGTACGCTCCGTGAGATGCTGGGAGGTGCGGTGAGGAGGGTGACGACCGCCGCGCTGGCCGGCGTCGTGGTGCTGGCGGCGGGCGCTTGCGGCGACGACGACGGGGATGAGGAGTCGACCGACCAGACAGCCGCCAGCACCACTGCAGCACCGACCACGAGCACGGTTGACCCAAGCGCTGAGGTCGAAGCGGCGTACCTCGCTTACTGGGACGCGTATCTGGAGGCTGTGGCTGAACCGGTCAACCCCGAGCTACCCGAGCTTCAGGCATTGATGACTGGGGGTCATCGAAGGGTGGTGACCCGCAACCTGCGGAACATGCAGGCCAACGCGCTTGCAGTGCGTGAACGTGAGGACTCGCGGTACCGGAACGTGTTCGAGACCGTGGAGTTCGCCGATGAAGCCGCGAAATTCACCGCCTGCTCCTACGACGACCTCGTCACCTATGACGTGGCCACCGGGGAAGCCGTTGATGATTCTGTTGCCACGAAGTGGCTCGAGGGACGGATGATTCTCGAGGACGATCGCTGGAAGGTCGCTCAATTGGAGATCGTCAGCCGGGAGACCGGCAACGACCAATGCTCCGTCTGACCCGAGCGATCAGCTTGGCGATTGTCTTCGGTGTGATGACCTCTGAGCAGGCCGTCGCTGGAGGCATTGACGGCGGTACGG
The DNA here is from genome assembly GCA_050742015.1 of Acidimicrobiia bacterium. Lineage (GTDB taxonomy): Bacteria > Actinomycetota > Acidimicrobiia > Spongiisociales > ZC4RG35 > JARDZU01. The sequence goes on along the minus strand of JBOGEV010000090.1, from coordinate 147 downwards.
GTGCCGACGCCACGCAGGACGCCCAGGGGAACCCCACCGTCGTCGCCTTCAGCGAGCTCGACCGTCCCGACCTGCCGGGGCGGCGGGCGACCGGGGTCGTCACCTGCGCGTGGTTCGAGCCATCCGAATCCACCCAGTTCGACGCGA
>JBOGEV010000089.1:0-11097 GCA_050742015.1 Acidimicrobiia bacterium | reverse complement strand
GCCCGTCGTCGACCGCGGCCAGGTCGGAGACGAACCGGCCCCTCACCTCTTCACGCACCTTGTAGCTGGACCCCGATCGCGGGGAGTGACTGGTGTTGAACAGATAGTGATGGACGTCGCGGAGCAGGACCCGCATCAGCGGTCTCTTGATGAACCACGGGAGCGGAACCGCCTCCAGGGCCGAAGCCGCCGCCACCCTGGCCTCGGCGCCGGGGGACGGCGACACAGACTGATCGGGAGCGCTCGCTTCGGTTGCTGCCGGCTCGTCGGGGTGGTCGAGGTCGTAGTTCTCGATCATCGACTCGAGGAACTCCTTCTCGACGCCGTCGGCCTCGGCGATGTACGACTCGTCGACCTCGGTGAGGGCGCCGGGCTCGATGCCCTCATATTCGATCGACTCCTGGCCCGAGCCACCGGCGTCGGTGGCTGTGGCGTACATCACGTCCGCCCAGTAGACCATCGAGGAGGTGATCCCGTAGACGTCGAGATCGACGCCGTCGCCCCCGTCGGCCAGGTCCCGCTTCCAGACGGCGAGCAGCCGATCAGGCGACGGCTGGTTCATGATGCCGTGAACGAAAGTGATGTGGCCCATTGAGTCCCCTTTCCTGTGCCGAGCCTACGCGCCGAGACCCACGACGTGACCCCTCAACCGCTCGCCGATGTGCTGGTGGTGTCGCCCACCACCCCTTCGTAGAAATAGACGTCGTCGCTGTCGGAATCGGGAAAGAACTCGAGTTCCGCGGTGGGTATCTCCGAACAACCCCCCACCCGGTCCCCTCCGGCCGAGAAGTTCTCGATCAGATACGCCTTCAGCCCGGGTGTCCCACCGAAGGGGCTCCCACCGGCGCAGTCGACTCTCACGGTTCCGGACAGGCCCCCTATGTCGATCTCGATCTGAGAGGAGTCGGCAGTGCCGTCGACCCGTATCCCTTCGGTCGTGTCGAACACAAGCACGAAGCTGTTCCGGGCGCCGGCGAACTCCAGACTCGTCGGGATCGGGGGGTCGAACCACCGCTCGGGCTCACCCTGCCTGGGACCGATGCCCGACACGTTGAAGTCGATGTCATTGGGTCCCGGCTGCACCGGGAATCCACCAAGGATGCATGTCTCCGTGCCGTCCTTCGGGAGCGGGGCATCGAGCTCACACACGTCGTCGCCGAGCGGCGAGCCGGCTTCGAAACCGGAGATGTCGAGATCGGTCAGCACCGCATTGAGACCGTCGACATTGGTGATGTCGAAACGGACCCAATACGACGGCCCGGAGAGGGTCGGGGTCGGATCGAAGTTTCCGGCCGGTATCCAGGGACCGTCAGGAGTCTCTGCCACCGACGCCCTAACCAGCAGGCGCGGGTCATCACCGGTGGCGAAGGCAAAGGCGACCTGGGCGATGACGGGCGGCAAGGTGTCCGGGGTGGTGCCGGTGGTGTCGGTCCCATCGAGGGTGGTCGACGGCTGTGTCGTCGTGCCCGCCTGTGTCGAAGTCGTCGACGTCCCGGTAACGCTGGTCGAGGTGGTGGTCGAAGAGGTGGTAGACGACCCGGTGTCACCGCCGCATGCGAGAACCACGAGGAGCGCGGTCGCTGTGGCTGCGGCAGAATGGTTCATCCCCGACTTCCGTTGCCGACTGGCCGTCAACCATACGCCACGTCACTGAGACGCGCAGTCGATTGGCTCCACAGGCTCTGTGGCCAGGTCCTCGGCCGCCTGGAGGTAGGTCTCGGCCAGGTCGGGCTGGTCGAGCTGACAGAGATGGATGACGGCCAGGGAGCGGTAGAAGCCGCTCTTGCGGATCGGGTTCACCATGGTGTCGGCCGCGATTGCGAACTCGTCGCTGGCCGCCGGCTCATCGCCGATCAACAAGTGGTAGACGCCGAGCGAGAACCGGGCTTCGGCCTCCAAGTCGCGCAGTCTGGTCTCGCCGGTGATGTCGGCGATGACGGCCTCGAGGATCTCTCTCGCCTCGGAGCTGCGGTCGACGCCGTAGAGGGTGAGGCACTCGTAGATACGTCCGATCTCGAGCCGGGCCCGTTCGGGGAGAAAGGCGAGGGGCGGCGCCGGGAGGTCGATCAGCTCCTCGAACTGGCGGACGGCATCTTCCAAACCGGCCACGTCACCCTCCCCGGTTCCCCCGCACCGCGATCCCGTCGATCGCTGGAACAACACCTCGGCCGCCCCGAATCGGGCCCGGGAGTACTCGGGGTCGAGGTCGAGGGCCTGGGTGTAGTAGTCGGCGGCGGCGTCGAGGTCCTCACGCAGCCCGCTGACATTGCCGAGCAGACTCAGCACCACCTCCCGCCCGTTGACCCGGCCGGCCGAGCCGGGCCAGGAGGCCTCCGCTTCGGTGAACAGCTGTTGGGCTTCGGCGTATTGGTGGATCTGGTAGTGGCTGAGCCCGATGGCGAGCTTGGTGAGGGCGAGGATCTTCGGCTCGAGGGACTGGGAGGCGGCCCGGCTCAAGGCGATCGGGTCGGTGGTGGTGAGCTGAACGCTGTCCAGGGGGTAGACCCCGGCCATCTCCTCGGCGCCGGTCAGACCCCGACCCGACAGATAGAACTCGGCCGACAGGTTGGAGAGGCCTTCGAGGATCTCGAGTGACCCGTAGACCACAACGTCTGCGCCGACCCGATCGGCCAGGTCGGCGGCCGCCTCGGCCCTGCTCTCCGCAGTGTCACCGGCCAGGGCACCCACCTCACTCGGTCCCGCCACTTCGATGTTCACGCCGGTCACCTCCCCGAGGGCGATGGCGATCTGCTCGAACACGGTTTGGGAGAGACTGGCGCCAGAGGTCTGATCGGTGGCCGAAAACTCCGCCACGGCGACGTTGAAATCACCACCGATCGAGCCCAGGCTGACCGTGACGTTCACGGTCCCGTTCGTTATCGCCCCGTCGGCGTCGGTGACCGTGAACTGAAACGAGTCGGGCCCGCTGTATCTGCCCGGGCCGGTGTAGATGGCCTGCCCCCCGCCCCGGTCGACCACCGTCCCGCCCTCAACCGTTTCGTTGGCGATGAAGTAGACGAGCCCGGCCGGATCCTCGTCGGTGACCCAGGAGGCGATGTCGATGTCGGTCGAGACTCCGCCGATGGCCGAGACCTCCTCGGCAGCGACCAGCGGAGGAAGGTTTCCCCTCACCACGACCGCCGCGGTGAGACCCCCGACCACCAGGGCGGCCCCGAGCAGCCACACCCAGAGGGGAAAGCCGTGCCAGCGACGACGCCATCCCCCGATTCGCTCGGTGAGATGGTCGACGTCGTCCTCGAACCGATCGGGACGCACCGTGATCGCCTGCAGTTGGGGGATGCGCTGCAGCGGCTCGGGTAGATCTTCGGGCGCAGGCAGGGCGGACTCGCCGACCAGCACCGGGATCACCTGGACCCGCCCCAGCCCGAGACCGGTCACCACCTCACGTCGCACCCAGTCCTCCGGGTCGTCGAGACGCCTGCGACCCTCCTTCTCCGCGGTCAGCCAGTCGGGCCCGATGATCGCCAGCAGCACGTCACTGTGGGTCAGCGCCTCGTCCAGCGCCTCGGCGAATGCCTTCCCGGCGCCGATGTCCTTGTGATCGAGCCAGACTGCCCGGTCGCCGTAGTAATCGCTCAGGGCGGAATGGAGCCGGCCCGCATGACCTCCCGCATCGCTTCTGCGATAGCTGATGAAGATCTTCGGGCTTGCCAGACCTTGTTTCAGCCAGGATCTGAGTCCGATTCGAGCAACCTACTTTCGGAGCCGACCCGGGTCCCGCCGGCCGCTGCCAGACATGCGGTCACCACCTCGTCGGCGGCCCGTCGCTCACGGCGATCGTGGTCGGGACCGTCGCTGCCCCCTCCAGGACCTCCACTGTCGCGCTGCAATGGCCTGTCGGCCGCGCCGCAGTAGGCCAGCCGCCCCAGGCGGCTTTCAGGGCGTTCCACTGGGCGGCACTGTGATCGTGCTCGACCCGGGCCATCCGACGCTTGCGTCTTCGAGTTGCCTGTGCCTTCCGACTTCCGGCCGATGCCATCTCCTCAGGCTATTCAGGGGGTCGCCAGGCGCCCGGTCTCAGGTGCTCACCCTTCCGACTCCCGCGTAGGATGATGCCGAGAGGTGAATCTCGTGTCGGCGAAGCCCGTCGTCTTCATCAGTCACAAGCACTCGGATCGCGCCATAGCCGAGACAATTGCGCGGTTCGTCAAGAACAAGAGCGCTGGGAACGCCCGTGTCTACCTCTCTTCGAGCCCCGACTTCGAGGGCCCACGCTTTGGCCAGCCACTCAACAGCGAGTTGCGCCGTGCACTCGGCGAATCCGATCTGGTCGTCTTGGTCTACACCGACGATCGGGAGGATTGGTCCTACTGCATGTGGGAGTGCGGGGTCGCGGTCGACCCGAGAGAGGAGCATCCAACAACGGTCGTGGTCGTGCAGTGCACCGCAGACGAACCCAAGCCGTTTGCCGATCAGCTCCGGGTCGATGCCCGAGATCTCGACTCTGTTCAGGCCTTTGTCAAGGCCTTGCTGGCCGGCACCGACTTCTTCTCTCGGGAGGAGCCGATGACCGGGTTCGCTCCCGAGGGGAGCGAGGTCCGAGAGTTCGCTGCCGAGCTTCATGGCGACCTGGCCGAGGTCATTCCCACCGGGGTCGGTGCCGAACGGACCACGCCGACCTCCCCGTTCCTCAGGGTCCGGCTCAGCAGCGAAGCCGCCGAGGAGATCAAGACCGCCTACCTCGCCGACGCCGGGGAGCAGAACACCAAGATCGTCGAATCCGAGGCTGTGATAGTGGAACAGGACGGGGCGGGGGCGTTGTTCGGCATGCAACTCGGTCCTAACTCGACCCTGGGCGACGTGCTCTCGGACTGGCGAAGCGAGGACGTCAATGCCGACCAGGAACCACGGTGGTTCGATGCGCTGACCGACCAAATCGAGGCGGCGCTCGTCGGCAGGCTGCGCCCGGTCAAGTGGGCGGCCTACCAGGCGGTGAAAGGTCAGACCGACGTGCCCTTCGTGGCCGGCTCCCGGCAAGTGGCAGACGGCGTGGAGTTCGACGTGTACATGGTGCCGATCTCTCCCCGACCGGTCCCGGTCCGGGAGAGGATGCTGCCGATCGAACAGACCTATTACAAGAACGCGGCGAAGGAGTCGCTGGCAGAGATCCTGCTCGCCACCCTGGTGAAGGAGATGGGGATTCAAGATGTGACCCGGCTACCCATCCTCGACGGGAAGAGCGCCAAGTCGATCGTGCACCGGGCGACGATCAACGAGTACCTGGCAGACCGTGCCATCAACGCCGGAACGGTGGAAGGGCTCACACTGGCAGACCTCTTGGCCGACAACGCAGATGCCCTCGCCAATTCGTATGTCGAGGTTCCCCCCGACGCCACCATCGAGGAAGCCATGGACGCGATGTCAGCCCAGGAAGGTTGTCAGGACGTGTTTGTCATCGCGAACGGGGTGGTGGTCGGATGGATGACGAACGTCATGTTCATCGAGGAGTGAGGTCGATCAGGTCTGCCTAGGCCGGCACCGGCGCCGGTTCTAAGTGCGGGTCACCGAGGGGTAGACCTTGTCCTGCATCTCGGGTCTCTGCCACTGGGTGAGCACACCAGGTTTGGCACCGTATTCCTCCGAAGACCTCGGACCGTCCTCCTGTTCACGCATCTCGCGGATCCGGGTGAGGTCCACGGCGATCAGGAATGTGCCGGGACCGTCGGATTCGAACACGATCTCCTCGGGTTGGGCCACCATGGCCAAACCTCGCTCGGACTCGTCGAACAGGTTCTGGGTCGTGATCACAACGGCGAGGTTCTCCGAAGCCCTCGCCCAGATCAGGTTCCGCCAGACCGGCCACAACTTCTTCTTGTCGATCCCGGCCGGCATGAAGATGATCTCGGCCCCTCGCAGGGCCAGGGCACGGGCGACTTCGGGCATGAACGCTTCGCTGCACATCGCCAGCCCCACCGCCCCATGCTCGCTCTCGAATACCGGGTACTCGTCGCCGACCCGATAGTCGAAGTCCCATGCCCCACCGGCGTAGATCCACGGCCCGGGCGGGTGGGTGCGGCGGTATACACCGCTGATCGTTCCGTCGGGCCCGACCAGCTTGAGGACGTTGTATGCCGCCCGAGGCTCACCCGGTACCTCTTCCAGCGTTCCGAACTGGATGGTGACACCGTGCTCTTTGGCGGCGGCGGCCATCGCCTCCGTGGGGTCGAATGTCATCGGCGTGCGCCACGGCCCCGGATAGGTCTCAGGGAACGCGACGACCTGCGCGCCCCGTGAGGCGGCGTCCGAGACCTGCCGCAAGGCGTCGAGCACATTCCGCTCTTCGTCCGGCGGACGATGAGCGATCGGCTGGACGAGGGCGAGAAGAAATCCCATCCCTCAACCTTATGCGCCGGAACTGTGGACCGTCCTCCCACGACCACCTCTAGTCCCGACAGGCGCTCGCTCAATATGGCCAGGTCCTCGCCAGGGACATTGCACTTAGGTTGACCAACAGAGACGCACAGGGACCCCGATCCAATTCGCACTAGGCTCTTCCAATGTATCGCGCTTCGCGATACGCTTTGATAATGGCCCAGGCAGTATCGGTGAGATTGGACGACGAAGCGCTCCGGGCTCTGCGACGGCTAGAGGCGACAGGCATGAGCCGTTCGGAGGCCATTCGCAAGTCCGTGATCGAGGCAGCTTCGAGGCTCCAAGACATGCGCGCCTTGGTCTCTGAGGTGGCGGCACTGGAAGCAGACGAAGAGGACAGGCTCGAGATGCTGGCCATAGCCGATCTGATGGAGAGTTTGCGTGCGCCGGGGTGACATCTACTCGGTTCGCTTGCCAAGGGGCAAAGGCCACGAGCAACTGGGGAAACGGTTCGGCGTCGTCGTCCAGTCCGATGCCTTCCTCCCTCGGTCAGTCGTCCTCATCGCCCCCACTTCGACGAGCGCTCGACCCGCCTCGTTCCGGCCAGAAGTCGAGATTGAGGGAACCGCAAGCAAGGTCTTGGTGGAGCAGCTGGGAGCCGTGGACGTATCCCGTCTCGGAGAGCTCGCAGGTCACCTGACTCCGGAGGAGCAATGGGGTGTGGACGCAGCAATCCTCACCGTGCTCGGATTGAACTAGACGTCTCACTGCGGTAGGGAAACGCGACGTGTCCGCCCTGGTTGCCACCCTGCACGATCCGGGCTAAAGGTGTTCCGGCAGGGTGGCTCGCGGCCAATCAGACTCGAAGGTGGCGCCATCGTGCACTTCGTCGATGTCATCGACGTCGAGCGTCCCATCGAGGACGCCTACGCGTACTTGGCCGACTTCGAGAACGTTCCCTCGTGGAACTACGCCATCGCGGAGACGGAGAAGACGTCCGACGGGCCGGTGGGGGTAGGTACCACTCACCGACTGGTTCGAACCCTTCCCAGCAGGAGCGAGGAGAGCTTCGAACCCACCGTCTACGAACCTCATCGGTCTCTCGGCCCCAGCGGAACACTCGGTCGATTCTCGGCCGAGCTGGAATACCAACTTGAACCCGTTGAACGGATACCGCCTTGACGAACGAGGTGGAGCTCCGAGCGCGAGGAATCCTCGGAACGGTCGGCCGGCTGACGGGCTCGAGGGTCAAGGAAGCTGTCGCCGACAACCTCGCTGAGATAAAACGGATCCTGGAGTCTCGTTGAGCTAGTCCCCCGTCCCGGGAGGTAGTCGTCTCGGTCCCCCGATGGGTTCTGGTCCCCGAGCGGGTCCATCGGTCAGAGATGGGTCGTTGGGGCTACTCACTCGTCGGACCTCCCTGCCGATGCTTCCGCTAGCAGAGCAAGGGGACAGGTCATGATTCCATCGCAACTCGGTCGGATGATCCTCGACAACCAGAGGTCGACCGCGGATGAAATGACGTCGACTCAGGACGACTCCGCGTTTGACCGCATCGACGAACTCATCGACGAGGTGGCCGCCCTGCTCGAGGGTGATCGACGGCCGGGAGGTCGATCCTCCCGGAATCGTCAGAGGCCGGTTAACCGGCCTTCTGGATGATCCCTTCCATTTCCTCCATGTCGAATCCACGCAGAGTCGTGGTGCGCACGTTGCCAAGAGACGCGATCCTGAGGGCGGCCGCAGTCGCCGTCTCGTCGTCTGCCAACTCGATTATCGCCACCACGTCGTAGGCCCCCATGGTCCACACGATCTCTTTGACCGTGCCTCCCATGTCCTCGACCATCTCCTTGAACGCCTCGGCCCGCTTCGGCGAGTCCGTGTAGTTGCGCATCCCCTGGTCGGTGAAGTTCACCAGACTGACATAGGTAGCCATCTGCCACCTCCTTTCCCCCCGGCCGTCGATGGTTCCGAACCTACTCCCTGGTGAGTTGCCTTGCGGGGCAGAGTGTCCTGGTGATGCCCGGTTCCACTTGCCCTTGCTCGGGCCCTTCCGGATCTCACTCACCGGCCCCGCGGAGACCCGACCACCCCCGGCCAGGCATCCGCCACGGCGAAGAAGGCTGCGATAGACCGAGAGATCGACGTCGTTCCGGAGGAGCAAGAGGAGGGCCAAGGCGACCCAGTGAAGGCTCCGGCCATGACCACCAAGATGACACTGCGCATCAGCCCGGCTCGGATCTGTTCGGCTCCGGCCCCGGCAGGCGGCATCGACGGCTTGGGGTCTTGGACCGTCGGGGCATGCCCGGCCGAACTCGCCTGACCCGACCCTCCGGGCTGTTCGGATGAGGGCGGCTCAGGGCCGGCGCCACCGAGTGTGGCGAATTTCGCCCGCGGGTCGAACCGATCGCCGTCGCCGTAAGGCGAGCACTCCCCGATTCAGCGTTTGGTCCGCTTCTCTCCGGGCGGGGTCGCGTCAGGCCTCTCCGCCCTCGTCCCAGCGGCTCGCTTCCGGTTCATGTCGAGTTTGGCGGCCGCTTCGAACCGTTCGGCCAGCTCATCGGAGGTCGACTCACCTCGGGCCAGAGCGTCGATCTCCTCCGGCGTCAGTTCAACAGGGGCCAGCTTCTTTCCCTTGGCGACACGGGTCGACTTGCCCGGGGGCTGGCCTGTTTCCAGCATCATGGTGACGACTTCGTCCGGCATCTCGCCCGCTGCCAACCGCTCGATGTCTTCCTCCCGGAAGGGGGCCGGTGAGCCTCGGGCCCCTTCACGCTCCCCCGGATCAGCCTTGGCGCTCACCAGACGTACATCTCCTTGACCCGGTCACCATCGACCCGAACGTTCACGTTCCGGTAGTCACCCTTGGCGTGGGCGGCCAAGATGGCGAAGTTGGTGGTGGCATCGTCGTTGTCGTCGTGGAACTTGCGCCACGCGCCGTCGATCCAGCCCCAGACGTTGGAATCCTCCCAGTTCGCCCACAAGGCTATGACCTTCTTGTTGTTCAACCAGGCCATCGATTCTCTCCTTTCACGGTCTCACACTCTCGAGTTCCACTTGTTTGGCACCGATCTCGAAGATCTTGTCCACCGCCCTGCGAAGGTCGTCGGGAAGCTCGAAACCGGCCGTCTCCGCCTGGCCTTCGTCGGCCATGAAGACGATCGTGGCTTCTTGCCGGCCGTCTGAGACGGTGAGGACCCCCACGGTGCTGTCGGGTGGGATCGTTGGCATGCTCCGACTGAGAGCCGTCATCTGACCGACGTCGAGACTTGTGAGCACCTCGGTCATGTCATCGACGCTCACTTCACCGACCCTGGGAGAGACCTCCACCTGTCGCAGGCGATTCTTGACCTCCACCTGGGTATCGCCGGTACCGGTGCCCTCGAAGCGGAACTCGTAGCGGTCGTCGGCCGACCCTCCCTCGATGTCGAGGGTGACTCGAAGACCGGACGGGTCCTTCGGGGCGTCACGAGCCGCTCCGACTTTGGCGGCAAGAGGAGTCGGATCCTGAGGGATCCCTCCCGGCGTTGCCTTCTCGTTGTCGTTCATAGCGCCCTCACACGGTGTAGGTGGCTTGCTGGAGCCGGTCGCAGAATGGGGTGCACAGCCTCCGCACCACTTCAGTGTTGTCGTCCATCACAGTTCCGGTGTTCACCGGACTGCGAGAGGGGCAGAGATTCGAGCTGTATTCGTCGGGATAGCCCAACATGTGGCCGAACTCGTGAGAGGCGACATCTCCCGAGTCGGAGGTGTCCCAGGTCGTCATGTTGGTCCCGGCTGGACCCTGGCGAACCCTGACGGTGTGATGTTCGTTCGTGTTGACCCATTCGACCCGGAAGTTGAGGGCGCAACCTCCGACACAACCCGGTGAGGTGCAGCAGCCAAACCGGTTGCTCCATTTGGATTCGATCCCGTTCCGCCAGCGGGTCCGCAGGGTGGCCATAGTCGCCGCGGTGATCCCGGCGTCGGGAACGAGCCGAATGCGCACCGTGATCGTCGTGCCTCTCTGGTCGAACGCCGCGGTCCAGCCGTAGATGCATTCGGACATCGCGAAGCTGACGTTGAAGGTCGGTCCCAGGGTGCCGGTGTGGAAATCTGCGATCTCGGTTATCCGCCAAGCCCCACCTCGATACTCCTCGTGAACCGAAACAGATCGGCTCTTCGACTTGGCCTCGGCCGCGATGGCAAGCAGATTTGTCGTGGCGTCGTCGTTGCGGTCATCCAGCTTGCGCCAACCGCTGTCCCGGAGCCAGACCCAGGCGTTGGAGCGTTCCTCGTTGCACCAGAGGGCGTCGATATAACGGCCACACGAGACCGGCACTGAGTCCTCCTCGGCTCATGCCTCCCGAGCCACATCAACGGGGCAAAACACCCGTTCTGCCAACTATATGGACACCCGTGGAGGTGTCAATCGGCTTTCAGGGGTGCTGGACCCTCCTCAGCGATAGCACCGCGCGGCCCGAGTCCCAGGCTCAGCGACGCGACCTGTCTCGCCCTCAGCATGACGACTTCGGGAGGTTGCGGAAGCCGGGCCCCGCATCGCTCCCGCCCTCCTTCGGTGGGAGCGGCGTGTCGGCTGACCGAGCACGCGTGAGCGGGCCAAGAGCAAGGCCTGGTGAGCGACAGGGAATTGAGTGGGCGAACCCCAATCCGAGAGCTGCGCGGGTACCTCGCCGCCAAACGCGGCGCCTCTCGGGTCACCTATCGGGTGACGAGGATGCGGGAACGGTCGAAGAGCTTCGAATCGACCACCGATCAAGCGTC
>JBOGEV010000088.1:0-1698 GCA_050742015.1 Acidimicrobiia bacterium | reverse complement strand
CCTCGAGGTCGATCGGCCTTCTCGGCTCGACCTCGCGTCTCCTTCTATCGCCACGCGGGGCCTCGGTCTGAACCAATTCCAGGATGTCGGAGACGCGTTTCCTGACCGTCTGTGGGTCGATCCCGTGCTCTTCGTTCCACTCGGTCTGTGCCCGTCGCCGACGGTTGGTTTCGTTGATCGCCCGCTTCATGGAGTCGGTTACGTTGTCGGCGTACATCACCACCTGACCATCGACGTTTCTCGCCGCCCGGCCGATGATCTGGATCAGTGAGGTTTCGGAGCGAAGGAACCCCTCTTTGTCGGCGTCGAGGATGGCCACCAGAGACACTTCGGGCAGGTCGAGACCCTCGCGAAGCAGGTTGATCCCGACCAGGACGTCGAAATCTCCGAGTCGGAGCTCACGCATGATCTGGACGCGTTCCAAGGTGTCGATCTCTGAGTGCATGTAGCGGGCCCTGACTCCCATCTCCAGCAGGTAGTCGGTCAGGTCTTCGGCCATCTTCTTTGTCAGCGTCGTGACCAATACCCGCTGCTCTCGCAGCGCTCGCTCCCGAATCTCCTCGAGCAGATCGTCGATCTGGCCCTTGGTTGGTCGGATCATCACCTCGGGATCGATGAGTCCCGTGGGACGGATGATCTGCTCCACCACCTGGGTGGAGCGGGAAATCTCGAAGTCGGACGGAGTGGCGGAGAGGAAGACCACCTGGTTGGCCTTCTCCAACCATTCGTCGAACCGGAGCGGTCGGTTGTCTTTGGCCGAGGGAAGCCGGAACCCGTGCTCCACCAACACCTCTTTGCGGGAGTGGTCCCCCTCGTATTGACCCCCGATCTGGGGCACCGTGACATGAGACTCGTCGATGATGGTCAGATAGTTGCTGGGGAAGTAGTCGAGCAGGGTGTAAGGAGCCTCCCCGGGCGCCCTGCCATCCAGATGTCTCGAGTAGTTCTCGATCCCGGAGCAGAACCCGACCTCTCGCATCATCTCCAGGTCGTAGTTGGTCCGCATCCGCAGCCGCTGCGCCTCGAGAAGCTTTCCCTTGCCCTCGAGGTAGGCGAGACGCTCCTCCAACTCTTGTTCGATGCCGGCGATCGCCTTGAGCATCCGCTCCCGCTCGGTGACGTAATGGGTGGCGGGGAAGACGAACAGCTCGGACAGCTCGTCGATCACCTCCCCGGTCACCGGGTTGAGGCGGATAATCCGTTCCACCTCGTCACCCCAGAACTGGACCCGAACAATGGTCTCCTCGTAGGAGGGGAACACCTCCAGGGTGTCTCCCCTGACCCGGAACTTGCCCCGGATCAGGTTCACCTCGTTTCGCTCGTACTGGATGTCGACCAAACGCTGGATGGCGTCCTTCATCGGATACTCGACACCCTGAACCAGGCGAAGGAGCTGGCCCATGTACTGCTCGGGTGAACCGAGCCCGTAAATGGCCGATACCGAAGCGACGATGATCACGTCGTCTCTGACCAGGAGTCCGGCTGTGGCCGAGTGTCGGAGCCGGTCGATCTCGTCGTTGATCGTGGCGTCCTTCTCGATGTAGGTGTCTGTCTGAGGCATGTAGGCCTCAGGCTGGTAGTAGTCGTAGTAGGAGACGAAGTACTCCACCCGGTTCTCGGGGAAGAACTGACGGAACTCGTTGGCCAGCTGGGCAGCCAGGGCTTTGTTGGGGGCAAGGACCAACGTCGGCCGCTGTA